>CAZNGD010000273.1:0-3162 GCA_964572295.1 uncultured Verrucomicrobiota bacterium | reverse complement strand
GCTCTTCCGATCTTGAAAGAAAATGGTGTAGGGATTGGCTGTATCGTGCCAGGTGCCGGCCAATTCGGGAGCCGCGACTTTGCTTTCATCCGTCAACCACGGCGACAGCGCCGGAAACAAACAGCCCGAGGCCAGCAGGGCCATCGGCAGCAGGGCCAGCAAACGATAACAGGTTTTCATGGCATTCTCCGGTAAGGGTTCATGAGGGAGTGGTGGGTGACGTGGCAACCGGCGCGGCCCAACCGGTGGCGCGCGTCACGGCCTGATGCCAACCCGCCAGCAGTTGTTCGCGGTGCGTGGCCGGCATGGCGGGCGTGAAGCTGCGCGCTGCGGGCCGATTGGCCAAATCGTTTGGGGTATGCCAGCCGAGCGCAATGGCCGCCAATGCCGCCGCGCCTTGCGCCGTGGTTTCCATGCAGGCCGGGCGCTCGATGGGACGCGATAAAATATCCGCTTGAAATTGCATCAGGAACGGATTGGCCGAGGCCCCGCCATCCACGCGCAACACGGCCAGCGGTCGCCCGGCATCCTTCTCCATGGCCGTCACCACATCGGCGCACTGATAGGCAATGGCCTCCAACGCCGCGCGGATCACGTGCGGGCGGCCGGTGCCGCGCGTCAGCCCCACCAGCGTGCCGCGCGCGTACATATCCCAATGGGGCGCGCCCAACCCCGCAAAGGCCGGAACCAGATACACCCCACCCGTGTCCGGCAACGCGGCCGCAATGGCCGCCGACTCTGCAACAGCCGCGAGAATGCCCAACTCATCGCGCAGCCACTGCAACACCGCCCCGCCGATGAACACGCTGCCTTCCAGCGCGTAGGCCGGGGCGCCGCGCGCCGTTTGCGCGGACAGCGTAGTCAGCAGCCCATGCCGCGATTCCACCGCCTGCCCGCCGGTATTCATCAGGAGAAAACACCCCGTGCCGTAGGTGTTTTTCGCTTGGCCCGGCGCGAAGCAGCCCTGCCCGAACAGCGCCGCCTGCTGGTCGCCGGCGATTCCGGCAATCGGGATGTTGTGCGCCGCCCATTCCGGGAGCGCAACCGTGGCCGCGCGGCCGGAGGAAGGCAACACCTCGGGCAGCATGGCGGCGGGAATATCAAACAGCGCCAGCAAGTCCGGGTCCCATTCCAGCGTGTGAATATTGTACAACAAGGTGCGCGCCGCATTGGTGAAGTCCGTCACGTGCCGCCGCCCAGCCGTAAGCTTCCAAATGAGCCATGTGTCAATCGTGCCGCAGAGCAGGTCGCCGCGTTGCGCCGCAGCGCGCGCCCCCGCCACATGATCCAGCATCCATTGAATTTTGGTGGCGGAAAAATAGGCATCCAGCACCAGGCCGGTCTTGGCGCGGATGGTTGCCGTCAGCCCTTGTTCCTGCAATGCGGCACAGGCCGCAGCCGTGCGGCGGCATTGCCAGACGATCGCGTTGTGAATGGGCTGCCCGGTGTGCCGGTTCCACACCACGACGGTTTCACGCTGATTCGCCACCGCCAGCGCGGCCACATCCGCCGGGGTGCAGCCCGCTTGCGCCAACCCCGCCTGCATCACGGCGAGCTGCGATTGCCAAATCACTTCCGGGTCGTGCTCCACCCAGCCGGGCTGCGGATAGAGCTGCGCAAATTCCTGCTGGGCCGTGGCGCACGGCTGCAAGTCGCGATCAAACAACAGCGCGCGCGAGCTGGTCGTGCCTTGGTCAATAGCCAGAATGAATGTCCTCATGCCCATCCTCCGGGGGCGGCGCCGCCTACCCTTGACTATCGGTCGAATGCCGCCGCCTGACCAGCAAAAACCGCCGCGCCGGCCGTGGAGGAGGTTCAAGGTGAGCGCCGCCGCCAGACCGGCACCAGCGCCACCGCCAGCAAGGCCGAGCCCACCAGCAGCACGCCGAGTTGCGCGCTCTCGCGGAACACCAGCAGCGACACCGCCACCCCCAGCGGTATTTTCAGATTATTGAGCACCGCCAGCACACCCGCCGCGACGCGCCGCGCGCCGCGATTCCACCAGAAGAAGCAAAGGCCGGAAGCAACAATCCCCAGATATACCAGCGTGGCCCATTGTGTGGGGGAGGCCGTCGGCGCCTGCCGCAGCCAAGGCCAGGCCGCCGGTGTCAGCGCCAGCATTCCGCCCGCGTGCAGCCAGAAAAAGAGCCTGCGCTCCGCCACCGGCTGCGGCAGGCGGCGTAGAACCGCGCGATACGCCAGTTGGCCGGCGGCGAAGCAGAGGTTGGAAAGTTGCACCAGAAGGAAGCCGCGCCACGGCGCCGCCGTTTCCAGCGCCGTCCATTGCACCACCGCCGCCCCGGCCACCGCCAACGCCGCCGCCAGCAAGTTGAGCGGACGGAAGCGGCGGGCGCCTGCATCCGCCAGCAACGCCACCAGGATGGGCGTCGTCACCGTGAACAGCGCCACCTCATGTGATGGCAAAAAATGAAACGCGCTCAAGTACGCCCAATACATCAGCCCGAACTGCCCCGCGCCGATCCCCACCAACGCGCCCGCCAGCCGCCCCGGAACCCGCCGCGCAAACGGCAGAAACACCAGCGCGGAAAGCCCCAGCCGTACCCAGCCCACCCAAGCCGACGGCAAATCGGCGAGCGTATTGCCGATCAATCCGAACGAAAACGCCCAGACCAGCGAAACAATGACCAGATGCATCATAAGCCAACCAGTATGAGCCCCGCCCCCCCCGAGCAAAAGACAAAACAGCCCCCATATTTCTCCGGCTAACCATTGGGAGCCGCAGAAGAACAGGGCCAGAAACGATTGAGGTTCAGGAGCCTGCTGGCGGGTGGTTTCATCCACCTTTCCTTGGCTGCCATGCAGGACCGTACCGAGCGGATGAAAACACCAAAATATCCCACTTAAAAACCATCCAGAGTTTATAAAGTCTGGATGACACCTTGAAAATGACCGCTTAAAAATAAGTGAAAAAATCTACATAACACTTTGTATATGATTGGAATAAAATCATTATAAAAACCATCCAGAGTTTATAAAGTGTGGATGGGGGTCAAAAAAAATAAAAATATGTGACGTTGGGTGCAAAAACTGAAATAGCATGAAAAACACCGCTCCGGAAGGGGGCGGGGGGGGGGAGAAGGGGCGTTATTCAATTGTTTCGGGGGGGGGCATCACCGGAGGGGCGGAGGGGGGGCGGGGGCC
>CAZNGD010000272.1:0-3184 GCA_964572295.1 uncultured Verrucomicrobiota bacterium | reverse complement strand
GACGTACACTCTTTCCCTACACGACGCTCTTCCGATCTCTGGTGGCCGCGCCAGATGCGGCCCATCCGCGTGCTGGCCGATGGCCGCGACGTGGCGGATTACGATGGCGCTGGCGTGACCCTGCCGCCGGCGTTCAAGGGGCGGGTGGAAGTGTTGTTTCCGCAGTCGGCCCCCTGGCCGCGCGATCCTTGAAGCGCGTTTGCCGCGCCGACAGGGGGGGGCTTACGCGCCGGTGATGTTCTGCTTGGCTTCCAACGCGATTTGTAATTCTTCGTTGGTTGGCAGCACCAAAATTTGCAACGGCGCGCCCGCCTGATGGATGGCCCGCGGCCCGTTGGCCCGCGCGGCATTTTTGGCCAGATCGAGCCGGATCCCCAAATGCCCCAGGCCCGTGCAAACCCGCTCGCGCACCGGCGCGGAGTTTTGGCCAATGCCCGCAGTGAACACAATGGCATCCACGTCCGGCACCACGGCGAGATAGGCGCCGATGTATTTTTGGATGCGGTAGGCGAACATTTGCAGCGCGGTTTCCGCCTGGGCATCGCCGCCGGCCGCCTTCTCCACGACCTCGCGCATGTCGTTGACTCCGCAAATCCCCTTGAGGCCGGATTGTTTGTTGAGCGCATTGACCATCTGGTTGATGTCCATTCCGGTCAGGCCCATGATGTATTCCAGCGCGGCGGGATCAATATCGCCGGAGCGCGTGCCCATGACCAGCCCTTCCAGCGGGGTCACGCCCATGGACGTATCCACGCATTTGCCGTTGCGGACGGCGGCCATGGAGCAGCCGTTGCCGAGATGGATGCTGATGAGGCTGGTCTTGGCCAACGGTTGGCCGATGAACTCCGCCGTGGCCTGCGTGATGAACTTGTGCGACGTGCCGTGGAAGCCGTAGCGGCGCAGCCGGTGTTGCGTGTACCACTCGTAAGGCACGGCATAGAGGAAGGCCTTGGGCGGCATGGTCTGGTGAAAGGCGGTGTCGAACACCGCCACCTGCGGCGCGTGCGGAAAAAACTCCTCGGCCACTTCAATCCCCATCAGATTGGGCGGATTGTGCAGCGGGCCCAGCGGGAAAAAATCGCGGATGGTGGCTTTGACCTTGGGGGTGATGCGCACGGTGTCGCTATACACCTCGCCGCAGCTCAGCACGCGGTGGCCGACGCCTTGGATTTCGACGGCATCGCGAATGACCCCGCGTTGCGGGTCCGTCAGCAGCGCGACCACGCGGGACATGCCCTCGTGATGATTCGCCAGCGGATTCTCTTCAACAAAGCGCTGTTCCTGGCCATCGGTCAGGATGACATGCGTGACGCGGCTGGTGGGTTCGCCGATTTTTTCGACCAAGCCGGAAGCCAGCACCGAGTACCGATGCGCGTCCTCCAAATCCATGAGTTGATATTTAATGGAGGAACTGCCGGCATTGATGACAAGAATTTTCATGCGGGAGGTGTAGCATGGACCGGGACAAAATAAAAGAGCCGGATGACCAGCATCCGGCTCGCGGGGCAGGCAAGACCTCTACAGGGAGGCCGCCCAAGTGGCCCGACGGGCATTGATCCGCGCGCGCGCGGCTTTACGCCGCCGCTTCTCGCTCGGCTTTTCAAAGTGCCGCTTTGCGCGGATGTCGCGCATGATGCCTTCGCGGTCCAGTTTCTTTTTCAAGCGGCGCAACGCTTTTTCAACCGGTTCGCCTTTCTTGATTTTCACTTCGGTCATGTTAGGGAGTTCACCTGCCTTTTAATGGGTTACCGGCGGGAGGCCGGTTGCCGGGGCGTTAGCCTCGGCAGAAAAACGTCGGCCACCCTAGGGGAAGGCGGGGCATCTGTCAATGGCCAAACTGCGGAAAATCGGCGGAAAATGGGGGGGGCGGGCGGCGGGGTCAGGGTTGGCGGGCCACGAGCAGGCGGCTGGGTTCGCCCTCGGCCAGCGCGGGTTGGAGGGTGAAGCTCTCCAAGGCGGCCGGCAGCAGACAGGTGGTTCCGTGGGGAATAATCATGGCGGGCTGGCCCTGGGTCTTGATGCGGGTGTCGCCGTGCGTGGCGAACAGAATCAGGAAGCTCGCGCCATCGAGCGTGGCGTGGGCGGGGCCGGTGACGGTCCATTCCTCGACGTGGAAATGCGGCGCGGCCAACAGCAGGCGGGCGCGATGCCCCGGCGAGCGGATTTCTTCCGGTTGAATGGGGGCGACCGGGCTGGCGGTGAGGTTCCAGTTGATGACCTGCAACGCCTGTTCAATGTGCAGCGGGCGCGGCTGGCCATTTTTATCGCAGCGGTCCCAGTCGTAGAGGCGATAGGTGGTGTTGGCATCCTGCTGCACCTCCAGCAGCAGGCAGCCCGCGCCGATGGCGTGGATGCGCCCGCCGGGGGTGTGGAAGACCATGCCCGGTCGCGCCGGGAAGCGTTGCAGCAGTGACGGAATGGTGCCCGCGGCGCGGGCTTGCGCGAAGTCGGCAGGAGTCACGCCGGGTTTGAAGCCGGAATAAATGTGGGCATCGGGGGTGGCGGAGAGCACGTACCACATTTCGCTTTTGGCTTCGCCGCCGAAGCGGGCCGCGCTCTCGTCATCGGGATGCACCTGGACGGAGAGCGTTTCGCGCGCGTCAATAATTTTGACCAGCAGCGGGAAGGTGGCGCTGGCGCGGCCGCGCCCGAGCAGCGCCGGTCCGCGGCGGGCAATGGCCGTGGCGAGCGTGGCCCCGGCATCGGGGCCATTGATCAGGCGCGTGCGGCCATCCGGGTGGTCGGCAATCTCCCACGACTCGGCATAGATGCCCGGATTGAGCCGCCGCCGAAATTCATGAATGAGCCGATCGCCGCCCCAAATGTATTCCTTATAGATGGGCTGCAGCAGAAGCGGCATGTACCGGGTTGCTTCCATACCTACTGTACTATGCGCAGAATGACGGGCGCGGACAAGCAAAAGCGGCGTGTGGCGCGGTGGTTATTTCTCCGGTGGCCGCAGCGCGGCCTGAGCGCGCGACAGGGAGGAGTCCGGCAGCGGTGTCACGCCGGCCAGACGCAGGATTTGGCCGCGCTCCAGATGACGCAGCGTTTTGCGCCCGGCGGTATCGAAGTCGCGCGTGAGCAGTTGCAGGCGGTGGATGGCGCCATCGCTACAGCAGGCGGGGCAGAGGGTTTGGCCCTTGGCGAAGGTTGGCGAGCCGACCAGCCGCGCGCGGATGGC
>CAZNGD010000271.1:0-3192 GCA_964572295.1 uncultured Verrucomicrobiota bacterium | reverse complement strand
CTTGTGGCTCTGAAGGTGCGCGGTCAGGTCTTGGATCCGCTTGGAGAGGAGGGCCACTTGGACCTCCACGGAACCGCTATCCTTTTCGTGCTGTTGATATTCCTGCTTGATCGCCGCTTTGACTGCGCTATCCATCATAATACTTGATCCAACTTCTCTTCTGCTTCTCTGGTCTTGATTGTTCGAAGGGCGGACTATACGGACGGGGGAGGGGGGATGCAAGGCCAAAATGGGCCGCAAAACCACTTGCCAGCAGCGGCGTGGGTTTGGTTTCATGCGCGGGCGTAGGCGGATACCCCGCCGGAAAGGATCAAACGCTTTATGTCCAAGAAAAACAGGAAAATCGCGGGCAACATGCTGATCGCCCAAAGCGGCGGGCCAACGGTCGTCATCAACCAGAGTCTGGTGGGCGCGGTGCTGGAGGCCAAAAAGCACAAGGAAATCAAAAGGATTTACGGCGCGCGGCACGGCATCAAGGGGATTCTCAACGAGGACCTCATTGACTTGGGCCGTGAAACCGTGGCCACGCTCAAGGCCGTGGCCCAAACGCCGTCGTCGGGCCTCGGCTCCGTCCGCAAAAAGCCCACGCCGGATGACTGCGCCAAGATTTTTGAAAAGCTCCAAAAGTATGGTGTGCGCTACTTCTTCTATATTGGCGGCAACGATTCCGCTGAAACCGCGCACATCATCAATGAGGAAGCCAAGAAGGCCGGCTACGAGCTGCATTGCTTCCATATTCCCAAGACCATTGACAACGATCTGCGCGAAAACGACCACACCCCCGGCTTTGCCAGCGGCGCCAAGTTTGTCGCGCAGGCGTTCATGGGCGACGATCTCGACAACGCCGCGCTGCCGGGCGTGAAGATCAATGTGGTCATGGGCCGCCATGCCGGTTTCCTGACCGCTGCCGCCGCGCTGGCCCGCACTTATCCCGGCGCCGGCCCGCACCTGATCTATCTGCCCGAGCGGCCGTTCGATCTCGAACTCTTCCCGCAGCAGGTCAAGGCCATGGTCGAAAAGCACGGTCGCTGCGTAGTCGCGGTGTCCGAAGGCATTGTGGACATTACCGGCACGGCCATTGCCGCCACCTTCACCAAGGAAGTGGACAGCCACGGCAATGTGCAGCTTTCCGGCTCCGGCGCGCTGGGTGATGCGCTGGCCAACCTCATCAAGTCCAAGACCGACATCACGCGCGTGCGCGCGGATACCTTTGGTTATCTGCAACGGTCGTTCCCCGGTGTGGTTGCGGCCAACGATGCCCGCGAAGCGTTCGCCGTGGGGCGCGCGGCGGTCAAGCTGGCCACCAGCGGCGATGTGGATGGCAGCGTGGCCATTCGCCGCAAGAAGGGCAAGAAGTACCAGGTGTTTTTTGAGCGCGTGGAGTTGCGTAGCGTGGCCAAGGAAACCCGCCACATGCCCGATGAGTTCATCGCGGCCAATGGCTGCGACGTGACCAAGGCTTTCCTGGATTATGCCGCGCCCATCGTGGGCCCATTGCCCAAGATCGGCCGCTTCAAACAGGTGCCGGTGAAAAAGTAGAGCGGTGCGGAGTGGTTGGGGTATGGGAGTCGCGGAGTGCAGGTGCAAAACCGATGTCAGCCCTCCCTCCCCCTCCTATTCTCCCCTGTGCCACGTTCCGAAATTCCCCCCCCCATACTCCTCAACTCCTATACCCCCAGACTTCTAGACTCCTAACCTGAATAATTCATCAACATGGAAGAAAAAGTCATATATTGATTACAGAGGCCGATAATGCGAATAATTCAGAAATCCAGTCATTTTTCCTGTCTCGAATTGGATTGTAGGGCTGGAATGGTCGCAGACCTTCCAGCCGTTCCCGGCGGGAAGGTATCGTTCCTCAACCATTCCCGCCCTACAAAAGCCCGAATCAGCGAAATTGCCGGGCGTACAATGCGGAACTCAGGTGAATGATTCAGGCTAAACTCCTATACTCCCAGACTCCCATTACTCCTAGACCCCTCAACTCCTCAATCAGGACCTGCCATGCCCCGCCGTAGACGACTCGACACCACCCCGGAATGGAAAGCCCTCAAGGCGCACGCCGCGCAGATGAAGACCGCCGCGCTGCGGGAGCTGTTCGCGGCGGACCCGCAGCGCGGGACGACGTTCAGCCTGGATGTGGGCGGCTGGCATTTGGATTACTCCAAAAACCTGATCACCGCCGAGACCCTGCGCCTGTTGCAGGCGCTGTGCCCCGCCGCCGATTTGGCCGGCCATATCGCCGCCATGTTTGCCGGCAAAAAGATCAACGAAACCGAAAACCGCCCCGTGCTGCATATTGCGCTGCGCAACCGCGCCAACACGCCCATCCTCGTGGACCGCAAGGATGTCATGCCCGCCGTGAATGCGGTGCTGGCCAGGATGAGCGATTTTGCGGCGCGGGTGCGCGCGGGCGACTGGCGCGGGTTCACCGGCCAGCCCATTCGGAATATCGTCAACATCGGCATCGGCGGCAGCGACCTCGGGCCGGCCATGGCCTACGAGGCGCTCAAGCCCTATAGCCAACGCAATCTGACCGTGCGCTTTGTCTCCAACGTGGATGGCACGCACCTGGCCGAAACCGTGCGCGATTTGGATGCGGCGGAAACGCTCTTTATCGTGGCCTCCAAAACCTTCACCACGCAGGAAACCATGACCAACGCCGGGAGCGCCAAGGAGTGGTTGCTGGCGCGTTTGGGCGGCGACCCGGCGGCGGTGGCGCGGCACTTTGTGGCGGTCTCGACGGCGGCCCAGGAGGTGGCGGCGTTCGGCATTGATCCGGCCAACATGTTCGAGTTCTGGGATTGGGTCGGTGGCCGTTACTCGCTGACCAGCGCCATCGGTTTGCCGCTGATGATCGCCATCGGCCCGGAAAACTTTGTGGCCATGCTCGCCGGCTACCACGCCATGGACCGCCATTTTGCCACCGCCCCGTTCACCGCCAACATGCCGGTGATTCTGGCGCTGCTGGGCATCTGGTATGGCAACTTCTTCGGCGCGCAGAGCACCGCGCTGCTGCCCTATGACCAATATCTCGCGCGGTTCGCCGCCTACTTCCAGCAGGGCGACATGGAAAGCAACGGCAAGCGCGTGACCCAAAACGGCAAGACGGTGACCTATGACACCGGGCCGGTGGTCTGGGGCGAGCCCGGCACCAACGGCCAGCACGCGTTCTATCAGTTGATCCATCAG
>CAZNGD010000270.1:0-3211 GCA_964572295.1 uncultured Verrucomicrobiota bacterium | reverse complement strand
CATCGAGGTCCACGGTCGGCCAGGCGCGCAGGTAGGCGGGCATGATTTTTTGCAGCCACTGGTAGCAGGGATGGCATTCCATGCCGACGCGCAGGGTGCCGCGTTCGCCGCGGGCGAACTGTCCGAGGCGTTCTTCGGCGTGGGCGAACTGGGGGAGGAGCCGGTGGGCGATGGTCAGCAGGTGCTCGCCCGCCTGCGTGGGGCGCAGCGTGCGGCCTTCGCGGTGCCAGACGTTCACGCCCAACTGCGCTTCGAGTTTGCGCATGCTGTGGCTGAGCGCCGATTGCGTCAGGTGCAGGGCTTTCGCGGCGGCGGTCATGGAGCCGTGCTGGTCCACCGCGCGGATGATTTCGAGATGGGCGCGTTCGAGAATGTTCATGGGGTGCGGGGTTTTAGATGAATGAATTTCATGGTTTAATGAATTAATACCATTTTTATTCATGGGTCAAGTGGATTAGGGTGGGTGGCATGACAACAAAAAACCAATCCTCTGTTAAGACCCACGTGCTGGGGTATCCGCGAATCGGCGAGCAACGCGAATTGAAAAAGGCGACGGAAGCCTACTGGAAGGGCGCGCTGCCGCTCGACGAGCTTTTGTCGGCGGGCAAGGCCCTGCGCGAAGTGAACTGGAAGAAGCAGCAGGCGGCGGGCATTGACTTGATTCCGGTCAATGATTTTTCCTTCTACGACCAGATGCTCGACATGAGCTGTTTGGTGGGCAACGTGCCGCCGCGGTTCCAGTGGAAGGGCGGCGAGACGGGCGTGGATACGGTGTTCACGATTGCGCGCGGCACGCAGGGCGGCGCGTCGCCGGCGGCGTGCGGCCACGGCGCGTCGTGCGGCGGCGGCGCGCATGAAGGGGTGTCCACCTATGCGAGCGAAATGACGAAGTGGCTGGACACGAATTACCACTATATTGTGCCGGAGTTCCGGGCGGACACCACCTTTGCGCTCAGCAGCCGCAAGGTGTTCGATGAATTGGCGGAGGCGCAAGCGTTGGGCATCCGCGCGAAACCGGTGCTGGTGGGGCCGGTGACATATCTGGCTTTGGGGAAGGCGCAGGATGAGCAGCATCCGGACTTCGATCCGTTCACGCTGCTGGACAAGCTGCTGGAGGTCTATGAGCAGATTGTCGGCAAGCTGGCGGCGGCGGGCACCGAGTGGATTCAGTTCGACGAGCCGGTGTTTTCGCTGGACCTCAACGAGCGTCAACGCAGTCTGCTGCAGACCGCCTACGCCCGTTTGGCCCAGGCGAAAGGCGGGGCCCGCCTGCTGGTCGCCACCTATTTCGGCGGCGTACGCGACAATCTCGATGCGTATCTTGCGCTGCCGGTCGAGGCGCTGCATTTCGATTTCGTGCGCGGCGCGGAAGACCTGGACGCGGTGCTGGCGAAGTTTCCGGCGGATAAGATTTTATCGGCGGGCGTGGTGGAAGGCCGCAACATTTGGAAGAACGACTACGATGCCTCGCTGGCCGTGCTGGAGAAGCTGAAGGCGGCGGTTGGCGCCGACCGGCTGTGGGTGGCGCCGAGCTGCTCGCTGATTCATGTGCCGGTGACGCTGGACAACGAGCCGTCGCTGGATGCGGAGCTGAAAAACTGGCTGGCGTTTGCGGATCAGAAACTCGCCGAGGTCGCGGACCTCCGCCAGCTTCTGGACGGCGCGGGCCGTGAGGATGCGCTGGCCGCTAACCGCGCCGCCGCCGCGTCGCGCGCGGCCAGCGTGCGCATTCACAACGCGGCGGTGCAGTCCCGCCTGGCGGGGGTGAAGGCGACGGACTACGATCGCGCTTCCGCCTTTGCGGTGCGCCAGCGGAAGCAGGCCGCCAAGCTGAAGCTGCCCGAGTTTCCGACCACCACGATCGGCTCGTTTCCGCAGACGGCGGAAGTGCGCGCCGCCCGCGCCAACTGGAAGCGGGGGGCGATGAGCGACGCGGAATATGACGCGTTTCTCAAGGCGGAGACGCGCAAGTGCGTGGAGTGGCAGGAAGAAATCGACATGGATATGCTGGTGCACGGCGAATTCGAGCGCAACGACATGGTGGAATATTTTGGCGAGCACCTGGCGGGGTTTGCGTTCACCCGCCACGGCTGGGTGCAGAGCTACGGGAGCCGCTATGTGAAGCCGCCCATCATCTTTGGAGATGTGAGCCGACCGCAGCCGATGACCGTCTATTGGTCGGAGTATGCGCAGTCGCTCACCCGCCGTCCCATGAAGGGCATGCTGACCGGGCCGGTGACCATCCTGCAATGGAGCTTCGTGCGCGACGATCAACCGCGCGCCGTCACAGCGCATCAGATTGCGCTGGCGATTCGCGACGAGGTGGTGGACCTCGAGGCGGCCGGCATCGCGGCGATTCAAATTGACGAGCCCGCCATCCGCGAGGGCCTGCCGCTGCGGCGCAGCGAATGGAATCACTACCTCGACTGGGCGGTCAAGAGCTTCCGGCTGAGCGCGGGCGGCGTGAAGGACGACACGCAAATTCACACCCACATGTGCTATTCGGAGTTCAACGACATCATCCAGGCCATTGCCGACTTGGACGCCGACGTGATCACCATTGAGACCAGCCGCTCGAACATGGAGCTGCTGCACGCCTTTGTGGAGTTCAAATATCCGAATGAAATCGGACCCGGTGTGTACGATATTCACACGCCGCGAGTGCCGACCGAAGAGGAAATGGTCGCGCTCATGAACCGGGCCGAGGCGGTGCTGCCGCGGCGGAATCTGTGGGTAAACCCTGATTGCGGCCTCAAAACCCGCGGGTGGGAGGAAGTGAAACCCAGCCTCATCCACATGGTCGCCGCCGCCAAAATACTGCGGGCAGCAGGCCAGTACAAGGGGGCAGACAAGGGGTCAGCATAAGGCAGGCGGGCGGTCTGAAGGCAAGGGGGCGGGCCTAAGGCAAACGGTCAGTCCAACGAATGATGTTTTTGTGCACGATTGGGGGCGTGACAACGGATCGTTGGTGTTTATGGTCTTTCCCGACCCTGTTGAAATGCCGGTTCCACGGTGTGGAAAAACGTTTATCCCGCATGCGCGGGATTTTTCCACGGTGTGGGAAATCATACAAAACGCAGGCGGCACATCGGGTAAGATTATCTTACTGCATCGTAGATCGGCTGAAAATTCAGGTCGGCGGGGATTATAAAAATCAAACAGCCAAACAGCCCGGCTTGCCGCGCCACCGCGCAATGCGCGGCAGGCCGCG
>CAZNGD010000269.1:0-3217 GCA_964572295.1 uncultured Verrucomicrobiota bacterium | reverse complement strand
CTTCGTCTGGGATGCGCCGGGGCTGCGGACGGATCAAGCGACTCGGCCCATCAGCCAATTACGGCATGACGTTGCCGGCTACGAGGGGAACCTGCGCTATATGGACACAATGTTTGGCCGGTTCGTCGAACAACTGAAGCAGATTGGACAATACGCCCCCGCTTTGTTGATCGTGACATCCGACCATGCGTGGCGCCTGGATCCGGATCTGCCGCCTTATGACATGTCCACGGCGGATGCCGATCCTGACAGTGCCTTCAAGCACGTGCCGTTATGGGTCAAAGCGCCGGGGCAGGAGGGGGGGGAGATCGTGGATGACCGGGTGCAGGCGCGCCAGTTGCACCGCCTATGGGCGCGATGGAACACCGGGGCATCGGGGCCTTGGAGTTTGGAGTAAGGGGCGATGTTGCGCCGGGAATCCTATCGCCGCGGCGGGGTGATCTCCACGCTGATGCAACTGGTCGGGCAGGGGCTGGCCTTTGTCTTCAATCTGGTCATGGCCGCCTGCTTTGGGGCCATGGTGGCGACCGATGTGTTCAACTTTTGCGTCACGACGTTCATGATGGTGGCAGGCTTCATGCTGGCGCTGGACACGGCGGTGCTGATTCCGGAGGCGATGCGGCGGCGCGAGCAGGAGTCCGAGCAATCCGCCATGGATTTCCTGAACGTATTTCTTTTTTTGTTCCTCACGGTCACGGTCGCCATCTCGGTGTTGGCCATCTGGCGACCGGTGGATTTTCTGACGGCGATCTCGCAGTTCGACCGCGCGGCTCTGGAGAGTCACCGGACCCTGATCTTGTGGACGATTCCGGTATTTGCGCTGCAATTACTGGCTCAATACACCAACAGTATTTTGGTCTCCTATCGCTATTTTTCCTTGCCGGCCATGTGGGGGGTGCTTTGCCGACTGCTGAACATTGGTTTCGTGTTGGCCTTTCACCGGACGCTGGGGGTGGTCGCGCTGGCGCAGGCGCTGATTCTGGGCCTGCTATTGCAGGTGGGCGTGTCGCTGGGGCTCATGCGGCGACATCTGGACTGGAAGTTCAGCCTGCGTCGCCTGCGGATTCAGCCGACCGTTTGGCGCAACATCATCTACACCGAACTGGGGGTGTTGGTGGTGACGATGGCGATTTTCTCGCCGGTGTTGATGGCCTCGGCGGCGGCCGAAGGTTTTCTCACGGCCATGAACTACGCGCAGAAGATGGCGCAGGTGCCGGAGATTATCTTGAGCAGTCAGATCGCCTTGATTATCGGCATCAAGCTCAACGAGCTGGCCGCGAAGCGGGATGGCCCGGAATTCGGCCGGTTTTATGAACGCATGGCGCGGTTCATGTTCTGGTGTTGCACCCCATTGGCCTTTTTCCTGTATGTGGCGGCCCCGGATATTTTGCGGATTCTGCTCTTACGGGGGGCTTACACGGCGGAGGCGTTGCACATCACGGTTGTCCTGTTTCAGGGTTTGGTGGTGGCGTTTCCGGCCATCATCTACAATGCGTTGCTGTTGCAGGTGCTGTCGGCGCAGCAACGGGTGCTGCACCGCAACATGATGGACGTGACGATGTGCACCGCCATCTTTGTGGGGCTGTGGGTGCTGGTGCCAAGCGTGGGGCTGCTGCGGTTTCCCTGGATCAAGGCCGGCTGTTTGTACGGAATTCATTTTATATGGATGTTGACTATGGGCCGCCGGGTGCCCCATGTGCGGCTTGGGCGGGTCTACGGAAAGATGCTGCTGCATGTTGTCATCAACGCGGGCATTGGCTTGGTCTGTCTGGGGCTGATGCCGCTGGCCCGCGAGTGGCCGGCCGGAGTACGGCTGGGCGCGTTGGGTGCCTTGTTTGCGGGACTGTGGTTTGGCCTGCAGGGGATTTGGAAATGGGACCGGGTGGCCTGGGACTACGCCCGGGTTCTGGCGCATAGCGGATTGCACAGCTTAACCCGCAGGCGGCGCCACGTGATGAGTTCCGGAGGGAATGGGAGCTGATGGGATGAACATTCTCTACATGACACGGACAGAGCCAAGTCGCATGGCGACCGGGGGCGAGCAGCGGACCCATTTCATCCACAAGGGACTAGGGGCTTGCGGGACGGTTTATACGGTCATTCCGGTGTTTCGTCCGGAAGATGTCCGGCTGGATCGGGAGCGCCGAGTCGCCTGGATCCTGGTTGAGCGACGGGGCTCCCTCAAGTGGTGGGTGCGGAATGTCGGGTTGCGGATCTGCCCCTGGAGTGCCTTGCCCCGTTCCGGAGTGTTCAGTCCTCCGCCCGAATGGCGGGACATCCATTTTGATCTGGCGGTGGTTCGTCATGTTGATCTGGCGGCCTATTTTGTGGCGTGGGAACTGGCACCTCTGTACTTGGACGCGGACGACTTGCCGACGGAATGGTACGACACGTTGATGGCGGGAAGTTGGAATCCGACGCGCCGCTTATGGAGTACCCTCATTGCCCGGTGGTCCCAGTGGGTGTTCCGGCAAGCGGCACATATTTGGGTGGCTCGTTCCGACCAGTTGGCGATGCTGCCGGCTGGCGTATCCGCGGCGGTGCTCCCGAACATTCCCGTGCCGCCCCCCGTCGAGCCGTCCGGTGAGATCGGGAAGGGCCATTATCTGTTGACCGTCGGGCTCATGAGTCATCCACCGAACTATCTCGGGCTCGACGATTTCCTGACCCGTCACTGGCCGGTTATTCGGCGGGCATATCCGGAGTTGATCTACAAGATTGCCGGAGGAGGGTGCCCGGAACGCTTTGCTGAGCGTTGGCAAAGGATGGACGGCATCGAGTTGTTGGGCTATGTGGAAGACCTCGCGCCGCTCTATCGCGAGGCGTTGGCCGTGCTGACGCCGGTGGACCGGGGGTCTGGCACATGCATCAAAGTGCTCGAGTCGCTCCGGCACGGGCGGGTGTGCCTGGGCTCCCCCTTTGCTTTCCGCGGCCTTCCAGAGGCCGATTGCGTGCCGGATAACGGATTGTTCCGTTGTCAGGCGACCCGCGATTACATCCTGGCATTGGACCTGCTTCAAGACGAAGACCACCGGCGGCGCAGCCAACAAAATGGACTGCGATTAGTGCAGCGTGAATGGAGCCCTGAAAGGATCGAGACGATCCTCAGGAATACATTGTGCGAATAACCAGTAAGAAATAACCGGCCAAAGCCGTTTTCTTCAGTGGGTTAGCCCATGACTCTATCAACAGCATTTTGATGGTTGATTAAAACAGT
>CAZNGD010000268.1:0-3223 GCA_964572295.1 uncultured Verrucomicrobiota bacterium | reverse complement strand
GCGTCGGCGGCGGCTCCAATGCCATGGGCCTGTTCTCCGGCTTCCTGGCCGACCCGTGCGAGATTCACGGCGTGGAACCCCTCGGCCGCGGCCCCAAGGTGGGCGATCACGCCGCCACCATGACCTATGGCCGGGAAGGCGTAATGCACGGCTTCAATTCCTATATGCTCCAGAACGAGAAGGGCGAGCCGTCGCCGGTGTATTCCATCGCTTCGGGGCTGGACTATCCCTCGGTGGGGCCGGAACACTCCTTCCTGAAGGATATCGGCCGGGTGCAATACCACACCATTGACGACCGCGCCGCCGTGGAGGCGTTCTTTATGCTCTCCCGCGTGGAAGGCATCATCCCCGCGCTGGAAAGTTGTCACGCCGTGGCGCACGCCATCCGGCTCTCGCGCACCGCGCCCAAGCACTCGCGCAGCATCCTGGTCAACCTGTCCGGCCGCGGCGACAAGGACATGGATTACGTCATCGAGCACTACGGCTTCGGCGAAAACTTCCAGCTCGACTGATTCCGCCGCGCGGCGCGCGAACGCGAATCAGTTGGCCGGCAGACGGCCCAGCAGCCGCAGCAGCCCATCCAAAATGGTGATGGGGTGTGGCGGGCAGCCGGGGATGAACAAATCCACCGGCAGCAGGGCGGTCGCGCCGTTGCGCACCTCCGCCTGACCGGCGAACGGGCCGCCCGCAATGGCGCAGGCCCCCACCGCAATCACCAAGCGCGGCTCGGCCAGGGCGTTGTAGGTTTTTTGCAGCGCCAGCGCCATGTTTTCGGTGACGGGCCCCGTGATGAGCAGGCCATCGGCATGGCGTGGCGAGGCCACAAAGCGAATGCCGAAGCGGCTCAAATCAAACACGATCGTGGTCAACACATTGGTATCAGCCTCGCATGCGTTGCAGCCGCCGGCGCTGACCTGCCGCAGTTTGAGCGAGCGGCCAAACAGGCGGCGCATGCGGTCATCGAGCGCGGCGGCCATGACGCGCTCATTGCCGTCCACCACCAAATCCTCGCGCCGCCGCGCGGCCATTCGATGGTCGCGGGTCAACCGAATCGCGCCGGTGGGGCAGGCCGTGACGCAGTCGCCGCAAAACAGGCAGCGGCCCATATCCAGTTGCAGCGCGTCCGCGGTGCGGGTGATGGCTCCCGTGGGGCAGGCGGCAACGCATGTGGCGCAGTCGGCGCGGCATTGGTCCGGCCGCAGTTCCGGCGCGCCGCGCAGCCGGTCCGGCAGCACGGGCGGTTGCGCGGGATAGGCCACCGTGCGCTGTTTTTGCCGCCACCGTTCGAGAAGCAACTGGTTCATAAATCGTGCCCGCAGTAGGAAAGGTTGAAGCTCTTGTTGCACAGGGGGAAATCGGAGATTTGCTGCCGGCGCAACGCCAACGCCAGCCCCAGCCAGTTGTGGAATGAGGGATCCACCACTTTATAGCGGATGAAGCGGCTGGCGGCATCGGTGCTGACCACGTGCGCGATTTCGCCGCGCCAGCCTTCTTGCAGCGAAACCACGGTGGCATCCGGGCGGGGCGGGCCGCATGGTTCGCGGCACGGCCCCGGTGGCAACGTGGCGGCCAGCGACCGAATCAGCTCCACGGAGTGCTGAATTTCCTGCCAGCGCACTTGGGCGCGCGCGAGGACATCCCCCCCCTCACCCACCGCCGGAACCACGTACAGGCCGGGGTAGGCGCCCGACGGAAAACTCCGCCGGACATCGCGCGCGCAGCCGCTGGCGCGGGCGGCGGGCCCCACCAAGCCCAGCTCTTCGGCCAGCGGTTGGGCCACCGCGCCCGTATTCTCGAAGCGCGCCATGACGGAGGCGGAGTTCCACAACAGATTGACCGCGCCTTCGGTATCGCGAAAGGTGGCGCTCAACCGCGCGAGCAGGTCGTCCAGGCGGGCGGGCTCCACATCAAACATCACGCCGCCGGGGCGCACCAGGCCGCGCCCGAAACGACTGCCGCACAGCAGCGCCGTCATGTTCAGATAGTCGCCGCGCAGCCGTCCGCAGTAGGATGCCGTGGGCAGGAAGCCCACATCGCCCGCCAGCGCGCCGAGGTCGCCGGTATGGTTGGCCAAGCGTTCCAGTTCCAGCGCGATGGCGCGCAGCGCGTGGGCCCGCGCGGGCACCGGGCAGCCGGCCAGCGCTTCCAACGCCTGGCAATAGGCCACGGTGTGGCCGAGCGTGGTATCGCCCGCGAGCGTCTCCATTTGATGGATCGTCAGCGGATACGGCCCGCCCAGCAACGCGCGCTCAATGCCGCGGTGCTGATAGCCCAACGAAATCTCCAGATGCAGCACGGTTTCGCCGTGACACTGAAAACGGAAATGCCCGGGCTCGATGATGCCCGCATGGACGGGGCCGACGGCGACTTCATGAATGTCCTCGCCCTCCACGCGGAAAAAATCCATGACCGACGGCACCAACGGCGCATTGCCCCGTCCCCAGGCATCGCGCCCCGGCCGATAGGCGCGGTGAAAGCGCAGCGGCTTCAGCCATGGATGCCCGGCGGGGATCACGGCCCATTGCTCCGCGATCTCGCGCTCAAAGGCGGCGGCTTGCGGACAATCCGGCGTCAGCGCCGGATAGGTTTCGCCCGCGAGCGTGGCCAGCAGGCGCAACTCGCCGCGGTCATCATTCGCCAGCACGGCCACCAAACGCACATGGCCTTCCGTGGCCGGGGTGCCCGTGAGAACATTGAGCCGTTCGCCAGCGGCAATGTTTTCCAGAATTTCCTGCCGGAAAACCTTCATCGGCAACAGGGGAATCCGATCGTTGGCGATGGGTTCCAAATGGCGCGTCAGCAGACTCATGGCCCACCGCCCCCCGCCCACAGGCTGGCCTGCGTCAGCAGGCGGTGCAAGCCGCTGGGCAGCCAGAGGCCCAGCGCCAGCGACAACCCCAACAGGACCAGCGAAGGCCCATAGGCGCGTTTGGCTTCGCGCACCGGCGCCAACCCGTCGGGCGCGGCGCCGTACACCATGTTCAAAACGGCGCGCGACATCCCGACAAACGCCACGCCCAATGCCACCAGCGCGGCCACCGCCCCCAGACCGTGCCCCTGCGCAAACGCCGCGCGGAACATGGTGAACTCACTCGCGAAGGTGCCGAAGGGCGGCAGCCCGCTAATGGCCATCAGCCCGGCCAGCCACAACGCGCCGCTCACGGGCAGCAACCGGCCCACGCCGGACACCCGGACCATGCTCTTGGTTTGATAGAGCGCAATC
>CAZNGD010000267.1:0-3233 GCA_964572295.1 uncultured Verrucomicrobiota bacterium | reverse complement strand
GCCCAGTTTTTCCGTCAGCAGCGCCAAGCGCAGCTCCAGCATCCGGCGGGCGGCGGGGGGCAGGCGGTCGCCGTGGCGGCGCAGGCGTTGCGTCAACTCATCGCGTTCGCCAGCCCAATCGCCAAAGCGCTCATAGTTCCAGAGCACGGTCATCAGCGCGATGCCATCGAGGCGCGGGTCCGGCGGCGGCCGCCGGTCCTCCGCGCGCAACCGCATGGCATCGGCCGTTTGCGGGCGATCCAGATAATACCAACTGACGCTCTCGAAGTAGGCCCGGCTGGCGTGGTCGGGGCCGCGCTCAAACACCATGTCCAACGACGACGCAAATTGGGAAGGGTCCATGGTGTGCACGCGGTATTGCACCGTGCGGAACGGCTCTTTCACGAACAGCCCGTGCGTCGGCCCGGCCATGGGATTCTGGTAATACCAGCCGCCGTTGAAATAATCCTCCAGCCCCGTGCCCAGCCACCCCGGCGTGGTTTCGCGGTCTTTGCGGATGCTTTCGTCGCCCTCCAACGCCCAATAGCTGCCATCCAGCGTGCAGACGGCCAGCAGGCAGCCCACAAACTTGCCGCGGCCCGCCACGCGCAAAATGGGATGCGGCCGCCCCACATCCTGCGGGGTGGTGCGCCGCCAACCGGCATGGAAATAGCCCAGGTGGTCCCGCGCCGCCGCCGGGGCGGGTTCGGCCCAGGCGCGCACCGTGACCGGCACGCCGGCGATCCGCCCGGCCTCCAGCGAAATTTCCGCCGCCTGCGCGAACGGCATCGGCAGCGCGCAAAACAGCGCGTCGCCCGTCTGCCCAAAAAAGAGCGAATGCGCGCGCAGCCGCCGCCACGGCGCGCCGCAAAAATCGCCGAGCGGCACTTTGACGCTCTCGTTGGTGAGGCCGTCGTAGCGGATGCTCACCTGCCAATCGCGCAGCACGGCATCGCGCGCATCGGCCGCCAAGGCCGCCCAGTCCGGCGTGAACTCCAACCGCGTAATGACGGCCGGCCCCGCAACGCGCAGGTGGCCCGGCCGCCCGGGAATCAGCGTGGCTTCCTGCGGCGCGCCGGTGACGGGCAACTCGCCGGCGGCCCAGAGCTGTTGCGCGGCCGTCAGCGCGGCGATATCCCGCGCGGGCAAGGGCCACGCAAAGGTTTCAACGGCCGCGCCGCGCGGCAGGCGCGACTCCGAAATCTGGTAATACACCTTGGCGCCCGGCGGGCCGGCCTCGCACTCGATGCGCAAGGATTTGGCGTAGGGCAGCGGCACGAACGAATACCAGCAGTAGCCCTTGTATTCCGCCAGCGGCGCGAGAAATGGCGCGACCCCGCCCCCGAACAATTCCTTGATGTCGCCCGCCAGCTGCGGCGTGGTTTCGCCGTCAAAATAAAAGCGGACATGATGCGGAAAGCCATCCTTCGCGCCGGTGAACCAGAAGCGCGAGACATAGCCCGGCCCCTTGAGGTCGGCGAGAACCTTCCACCCCGGCTCGGCGGCATCGCGCAGAAATGTTCCGTAGTCATCATTGCCGCCGGTCCGGTCGTAGGACGTGTGCAGAATGGTGTCGGGCTGATCCAGACGCGCCAGCCACAACGGGTCCACCAGCGGGGCCGTCAGGCTGGCCACCGTCACCGGCGGGCCTTCCGGGCGCGGGCCGCCGCAACCGGCCGCCATCAGCGCCAATCCCACGCCACACCACCACCAACCCGCCTTTTTCATGCTCACCTCGGGCAGCGACTATGCCCCAGCGTGTCCAGCCAAGGCAATGAGAATGTCCGACATTGGGCGACAATGTCCGACAATGAGCAACGTGCAACCGCGCGGCGGCGCGGGCACAAAAAAAGCGCGGAGAGCAAACCTCCGCGCGGGGACCGGCAATCCGCCGGACTCAAGCCTTCTTGGCGGGCAGCGTGGCCTTGCTTTTGGCCAAGGCCACCAGCGAGGCAAAACCATCGGCATCGTGAATGGCGATTTCCGACAGCATCTTGCGGTTGAGCAGCACGCCCGCCTTGGTCAGACCTTCAATAAAACGGGAATAGGTGATTTCGTGCGGACGGCAGGCCGCGCTCAAGCGCGTGGTCCACAGCCGACGGAAATCGCGTTTCTTTTCCTTGCGGTGCGTGTAGTTGAGCTGCATCGCGCGGTCCACGGCTTCCGTGGCGAGGCGGAATTGCTTGCTGCGCGCGCCATAAAAACCCTTGGCGAGGGCCAAGCGCCCCTTGCGGCGTTTGCGACTGGCCGGGGAATTGGTGACTCTGGGCATGGATCCTTCTCCTTACTTTACGCGACGCTCACGCGCCCAATTCAATGCCGAGGGACTTGGCAATCTTGCCGCCGGCCTGCACGCTCTGGCGCAGCCGCCGCTTTTGCTTGCGGGTCTTGCTGGCGGCTAAGTGACGCCGTCCGGGCTTCTTGTGCAAAATCTTGCCCTTGGCTGTGCGTTTAAAACGCTTGGCCACTGCTTTGCGCGTTTTCTTCTTCATCTTGACAACTTCGTTTCCGTGGGTTTCGGGTCGCCGCACGCGAGCAACCGGCCCGCAGCTGAGACCTTCTGATTCAAAACAGACGGCGACTTGTACGGGATTTGCGCCGCGCCGTCCAGTCAAATCCGCTGCGAATCTTCCGTCACCCGCCAACCGGCCGCCCGCGCCTGCCGCGCCGGCGGCCCAACGGGCGCCGCCTATCGCGCGGCCGCCCCCCCCTGCTGGCGCGCCTTCGGATTGGGAATCAGCACCATCAGGATATTGCGGCCCATCAGCTTGGGCGCCTGTTCCACCACGCCCACTTCGCGCAAATCGGCCAGCACGCGATTCATCAACACAAAGCCCAATTCCTTGTGGGCATTTTCGCGGCCGCGGAAAAACAACGCCACCTTGACGCGATGGCCTTCTTCCAGAAATTCCCGCATCCGGCGCAGCTTGACCTGATAATCGTTGTCGCCGACGGACGGGTGCAGTTGGACTTCCTTCACCTTGACCGCGGCGGCATTCCGGCGGTTCTGTTTTTCTTTTTTGCTCTTCTCGTACTGGAACCGGCCGTAATCCATGATCCGGCACACCGGCGGGCGGGCGGTCGGCGAGATTTCCACCAGGTCGAGGCCGGCGGCCTGCGCGCGGGATTGCGCGTCGGAGGTGGCGACCACGCCAATTTGTTCGCCGCCGGGCCCGATGAGAAACACTTCGGGAACGCGAATGCGAAAGTTGATGCGAGTGGGAAATCCGCCGCGCGGGTCCCGGGGGTTGATC
>CAZNGD010000266.1:0-3272 GCA_964572295.1 uncultured Verrucomicrobiota bacterium | reverse complement strand
AGCCGCCGGGCGGCTGCGCGCCGCCGCCAATCTCCACCGTGAACTCCTTTTGCTGCCAGCGCCCCGCCAAATCCAGCGGCCCGAACGCAGTGGGCATGCCGAATACCCGGAAGCCTTCGCCGTGCTGCAACCATTCGGCGGGCGCGCCGGCCAACAAATCCAACTGCTTGTCGGATTCGCGGGCGGCCATGCCGCGCACGCCCAGAACATAGAATGCGGCCGCGCGGATATCCGGCTGCGTGGTGCTGTGCCCCGTCTGGCGCAGGTCACTGGTGCTGACATCGGGCCAGCTTTGCCAGCCGCGCGGTTGGCGGCGCGCCAACAGCGCGTAGAGCACTTCGCGGGCATAGTCGGTGCGCCCCATGGTGACCAGCGGGCCCAGCAGCGCGGCTTCATCATTCGGCATCACGCCGGTCCAGCCGGCCTGCTGCCGCTGCAAAAAGTCGGTGTAGAACATGTCGAGGCTGGTTTGCAATTCGTGCGGTTCCACCAAATCGGTTTCCGCGCCGGGCCAGAACAACAGCGCCACGGTTTGGCTGTCGAGCCGCTCATCCTCGGCGGCGGCGGGAATCCACATCCCCGGCATCAAATCCATCCGCGCCCGGAGCGAGCGCCGAACATTGGCCTTGAGCAACCGGTACTGCTCATCCGCCCACGTCGCTTCCGTTTCCGCGCCCAGCAGCGCGGCGGCGGTGCGCGTTTCCTTCCAGCCCAGCAACGCCCAAATCTGATCGGCATACCGATGCTGCGGTTTGGAGCGGCCCGGACTCGGCCCGGATGCCGGCAACAGGCCATCCACCAAAAAGCGTTGATCTTCCGGCAACAGCCAGTCGGTTTTTTCCTGATCGGCCCGCAACCGCTGCAGGTAGGCCAGCGCGCCTTGCAGCCGCGGGAACATGGCGTGCAGAAAAGCCGAGTCTTGCGTGAACCGGTAATACTCCAGCGCCATGAAAGCCAACTGGCCCTGGCCGGCATATTGCCCCACCCGCAGGCGCGGCGCGGGCGTGCCATCCGCCATGAACCACACCGGCACCCAGCCATCGTCCTGTTGCGCCGCCGCGACCCGTTCAATCCACGGCAGCGCCGCCTGGGCCTGGCCCGCGCGCAACAGCGCCGCCACGCGCAGCGCGATGGTTTCCGTGCTTTCGCCGTCCACCCCGCGCACGCTCAACAGCCAACCGATTTGCGCGTGCAGACATTCCATGGCATCGGGCCGCGCCATGCGCGGCTGCAAATGCCCCGTGGCCTCCCGCCAGTACCATGTGGCATCCACCCATTCGCGGGTGAACAGGTCCGCCACTTTGCTGGGCGAGCCTTGGACCTTGGGCCACGGGAAACGACGCGGGCGCGGCGCGCCCGGCGGCAGCGCATTGCCGGCCACCACCCAGCGCATGCGCTCGCCGGGGGCCAGCGAAAACGTGCGCCACCACAGGCCCGAGGCCAGCCCTTCGGCATCGCTCGCCGTGCGCGCGGAAGGCAGTTCACCGCGCAGCCAATACTCGGCCACATCGCCTTGCGTGAATGCGGCCGCGCCAAACGGCATATTGGTGGCGGGCACGGCGAATAACGGCTCGTCGTTCACCCACATTTCCTGCCAGCCGCTCTCGCTGGGCACCACGCGGATTTTATGAATCGGCGCCAACCCGCCATGCGTCCCCAGCAGCGCCAGCCGCACCGGACGCGCCACCCAGCCCAGCCGGCCGGTGTGCGTCATGAGCGATTCATTCACCAATTCATACATGGCCCACGCCGTGGCGGTTGGCGCCTGGGGGCGCGCTTGCGCCTGGATGCGCAGCGTCAGCCCTGAAGCCAAACGCCAGGTGACTTCCGGCAACGGCGCGCCCTCGCCGCCCAGCCGATGCTCCACCCGCTCCGCCTGTTGCGCGGACAGCGTCTGGCCATCCACCCACAACAGCGGCGTCAACGTGGGCCCGCGCGGATGCGGCGCAAACACGCCCCATTCGTCCAGCAGCGCTTCGGCATCCCGCGCGGCGGGGCCGCCCGCCACCGCCCAATAGGTCTGACGTTTGCGGAACAAATCGGGATAGACCCCCTCCGGCGCGTGCGCGGCGGCCACTTCGTAGCGCGCCCAGGGCCGCGCCGTGCCTTCGTCGCCGCGCAGCGCAATCCCCGTCAATGCGAATGAGCCGCCAGCCCCCGTGCCTTCCGCGAAGGAAAACCTCACATATTGCGCGGGCCGGGCGGACTCCGCCATCAGCACATCGAAGTCACCCACCTGCGGTTGCAGATGCCCCAACCACTGCCATTCGGTGCGGTTGGTGGAGACCTCCACCGTCAGCCGTTGCGCGAACCCGTTGGTTCCCCAATCCAGGCGCACGCTCCCCACCGGGCGCACCGTACGCAAATCCAGCTCCACCACGGCCTCCGGCTCGGTGGAAACCCACGCCGTTTCTTCACGATCATCCAACAACGCCGTGGCCCGGGGATCAAGCAGGCCATTCACCCACGCCTGCGGTTGGTCGGCCAGCCCCTTGATTTCCAACGACACCAACGACGCGCCCTGCAAGTCCGGCGCCAACCGCAACCGCACATAACGGGCCATCACCGGCTCGAAGCACACCTGATCCCAACCGCCATCGCTGGCCTTGGTTTCGTAGCTCAACATCCAGCGCATGCCATCGAGGCTGGTTTGCAACGCATATGCCGCCGCATGCGGCTCGCCCCACTGCAACGAAAATCCGCACACCATCGCCGCGCGCGCCATATCCACTTGCAGCCAGGCTTCCTGGCCGCCCGGACAGTGCCACCAGGTATCCGCCCGCCCGTCCACCACCTGTTCGGGCCGATGCTCTTCCGCCGCGCCGGATGCCGTCACCACCCAGCGGGTTTCCGCTGGCACCGCCAAGCGATTGGCCTTGACCGTGGCGCACCCGGCCAACGCCAGCCCCCCCCCGGCCAAACCCAGCGCGACCAGCCACACTTTTCCACACTGTGGAAAAAAGTTTTCCACACTGTGGAAAAAGTTATGCCCGCGCGGCCGCAACGCCTCACCCCCCATAGCGCGTCAGCGTGCGCTGGATGCGCGCCACCACGCGGCTCTTGCCCAAGACCGCCAACATATCAAACAATCCCGGCCCCACCGCCCGGCCGGACACCGCCACGCGCACCGGATGCACCAGATCGCCCATGGACCGCCCGGTACGCTCCGCCAGCGTGTGCAGCGCGGCATCGGTGGCGGCGGCCGTGAACGGTTCGGGCAGCGCCGCCAACGCCTCCAGTTCCTCGCGCAGAATCGTCAGCGCGCCATAGAT
>CAZNGD010000265.1:0-3273 GCA_964572295.1 uncultured Verrucomicrobiota bacterium | reverse complement strand
GCCAGAGCTCCGGTTGACGGGATAGTTGGCGGTCCACGTTGTTGCGCGGGAGCCGCCAGCGGGCGGCATCGGGGGTGGCGACGGCGCCGCGGGCGGTGCCGAAGGCGGCGCGCAGGCCGAGGTCGTTCAGCGCTGGGGCAAGGTCGTCGCGGCAGTTGCCGTTGGGCCACGCGAGCAGGGGGAGCAGCCCGGCGCGGATATTCTGACGCAGCAGGCTCCAGCATTGGCGGATATCCGCCAGCGCGGCGGCGGCGGGGACATTGTCCAGCAGCAGGTGCTGATGGCCGTGCGCGCCGAAGGTGAGGAGTCCGGCCGCGCCCATGGCGTTGATTTGGTCCCACGTCAGAAAGTCCGCGCTGGGGGCGGTGGCGGGCGCGGGCGCGGCGGGAGGGTGCGCCTTGTGCCGCTCGATTTCTGCATCGGTCAGGCCGGCGGTTTGCCACCAGAAGGGCGTGCGTTCGGCCACCGCGCCGGTGGCCAGAAAAATCGTGGCGGGGATGTCCAGTTCGCGCAGGATGGGCCAGGCGTGCGCGGCGTTGTCGGCCCAGCCGTCATCGAAGGTGATGGCGAAAGAGGGCCGCGACGGCGCGGCGGCGGCGGACAGCCAGTCGCGCAGCGCCACGGGTTGGTAGCGGGCGCGAAGCCAGAGCAGAAGGCGGCGGAAGTCGGCGGCGTCCACCTCGAGGTTGCGCATGGGGCGCGCGGGTGGTTGTTCGCCGGTGGGGCGCACGCGGTGAAAGGTCAACACCACCAGCTTGCCGGCGTGCTGGCGGCGTAGGCCGCCGGTGGCGGCGTGGGCCCGCGCCCAGGTGGCTTTCAGCAGGGTGCGCATGTCTCCAAACTACCCGGGGAAGGTCACCTTGGCAATGTGCGGCAGCTCGCGGTGGTGGCCGGCGTAGTCGAGGCCGTAGCCCACCACAAAATGGTCGGGTATGGCAAAGCCGACATGGTCGGCGTGGCAGGGCACGACGCGGCGGCTGGGTTTGTCCAGCAGCACGCAGGTGCGCACGGCGCGCGGGCCCTTGCCGCGCAGGTGCGCGACGGCGTGCTGCAACGTGCGGCCGGTGTCGAGAATGTCGTCCACCACCACCACGTCCGCGCCGGCAAGGTCAATGCTGCAATCGCGGCTGACGACGGGTGTGCGCGCGGGCGTGGTGCCCTGGCCGTAGCTTTCCATGATCATGAAGTCAATGCGCGGGTGCAGCCCGTTGCGGTCGAACCCGCGCACTAGGTCCGCCAAAAAGATGAAACTGCCGCGCAAAATGCCGATGACCGCCAGATTTTCACCGGGCCGGCCGGCCGCGATTTCGCGCGCCAGCCCGTCCACGCGCCGCGCCAATTGCGCGGGGGTGATCAGAATCTCGTGGATGTGGTAGGCTGTCATGGCTGAACCTCCGCCGTGAACACTCTTGCAAAAAGGGGCCGGATGGGGGAAGCTAAAAGGATATGCAACAAGGAAAACCCGCGATGAATACGCTGCGCACGGTGACGGGATGGATGCTGGTGGGGGGCCTTCTGCTGGCGTTGACCAGCGCGCTGACCGGCTGCGATGTGGAGTCGGTGGACAGCACGACCGCCGTGCCGTCCGATAACGCCGGCAAGATTTACAACTACGCCGGGCTGTACATGCCCGCTGGCACCAACGTGACCGTGCTGGTGTTTCCCACCAACCGCCAAAGCGGCGTCAAGCTGACGTGGCTGCGCCTGCTGCAGTACGGCAGCGTGTTGGAAGGCTACGACAACGCCAACCAAACCTGGAGCGGCAAAATTTCCAGCATCAGCGAGGGCAACGCCTCGTTCACCCTGAACGGCGCCACCACCGCCGGCAATCAGGTGAATCTGGCCGGCAGCCTGCGCTATGCCGAGCAAAACTCCACCATGGATGCCACCTGGATCGAACCCGGCTTCTCCGGCAGCATCTTCGCCCGCGCCGCCGTCTCCGCACCCACCACCAATGCGCCGGTCTCCGGGTTGAAAATTTCACCCTCCATCGCCACCCTCAGCGCGGGCTCCCCCACGGAAAGCTTCACCGCCACTGGCGGCTCCGGCAGTTATTCGTGGACTCACAGCAACTCGTCCTGCGGCACGATCACGCCCTCCACTGGCGCCACCATCACCTATACCCGCCTGGCCACCGGCACCGACACGCTTACGGTCACGTCGGACGGAGTCAGCGCCACCGCCAGTATCACCTGCCAATGAAAAAGAAAAAAAGCTCTCAACGCTGCGCCATGGGCGCGCCGGAAGCGGATATCTGCCAAACCGCCCGCGAGTTGGTCGGCCTGTTCAACTGCGAGACGCTCGATGCGCCGACCGCCGTGCTGACCCATAGCCCCGCCCCCAAGAACGTGGTGGACGGCCTGCGCGTGCTGCTCGATGTCATGTTCCCCGGCAAAGTCAGCGCCTCGCTGGCCGACGGCTCCGAACTCGGCGTGTTCCTCATCCGCCGCCTCAGCGAAGCCTGGCGGCTGCTGCACCGCGAAATCCGCCGCGCCCTGCCCTACCGCTGGATCGGCGAAGCCGCCCGCGTCGCGGGCGCCCGCCCCCCCAAAGTCGCCAACCTCGACCGCGAGACCGACCGCATCCTCACCGCCTTTTTCGCCGCGCTGCCCAAAGTGCGCCGGCTGCTGATTGATGACGCGCAGGCCGCCTACGACGGCGACCCCGCCGCGCTCACCTTCGCCGAAGTCCTCCTCTCCTATCCCGGTCTGCTGGCCATCGCCGCGCACCGCCTCGCCCACGAACTCTATCGCCTGCGCGTGCCCATCATCCCGCGCATCATGAGCGAATGGATTCACACCAAGACCGGCACCGACATCCATCCCGGCGCGCGCATCGGACGCTCATTCTTCATTGACCACGCCACCGGCGTCGTCATTGGCGAAACCACACAAATCGGCAACCACGTCAAACTCTATCAGGGCGTCACCCTCGGCGCGCGTTCCTTCGCGCTCGGCGCCACCGGCCTGCCCGTCAAACACATCAAACGCCACCCCACCGTCCGCGACAACGTCATCATCTACGCCCACGCCACCATCCTCGGCGGCGAAACCGTCATCGGCGCGCGCTCCATCATCGGCTCCAACGTCTTTCTCATGGAAAGCATCCCCGCCGACAGCGTCGTCTCCTCCAACCACCCCGAACTCTCCATCCGCGAAAAAAAGCGCGCAAAAAAAACTTGAATCCGCGCGCGCCTGGGGTAGGATGCCCCCGCAGTTGATGGAGGCGTAGCTCAGTAGGCAGAGCAACTGACTCTAAATCAGTGGGTCGTGG
>CAZNGD010000264.1:0-3280 GCA_964572295.1 uncultured Verrucomicrobiota bacterium | reverse complement strand
CGCCCACGGCCATCGCTTGGCTAAACGGGCGGCGCGCCGTCACCGACTCCCCCCCACTGTGGCAATACAACCCCCAGGCCGGCGAGGCCATCCCCCCCACCCCTTTATCCCCCGGATTCCCTATATAGACCCCCGCGTAATCCCCCCCCGTCAGGGTCAACTCCCATGCGCCAAAGCCAGCCCCGCCATTTTGGCCGTTGGTCCAGCCGCCGGAATACACGCTGTTGGTGGCGGAATCCCAGGCCACCACCGTGGCTTGCCCCCACGCCGTCGAAAGCCCCGCCAGCACCATCCCCAGCCCCAAGCCCCAGCTCAGCAGCCGGCAGCGTGTGTGTTTCCCGTTCATATTTTGTTACTCCAATAAAACATTTTACCCCGCCGGGGGACCGCTTGACCACCCTTTTTTCCTCTAACACAAAAAAAATATCGCGGAGGAATTGACAGAACCGGCCAAGTGTGCGACCTTGCGCGCCTGCTTCTTTGGCGCAGCGGGGCGGCTGCCGGCGGTAACCGGTGGCGCGCCTGCGGACGGCTTGCCGTCGGCTAACGCGGCGCCAGGAGTCCTCTGTCGTCGGATATTCCGATCCTTCCGGCACGGGGTTGTTTCGCATCAAGACATGGAAAGAACCGCGTTGACAGTCGCGCGCCAATCGCGCTACTGTTCGCCGCTCATTGTTTGGACATTGAAGGATTATGAAGACGACATTGCCGAAAGAATCTGAAATCACGCGTGCGTGGCATCTGATTGATGCCACCGACAAGCCCGCCGGCCGTCTGGCCGTGGAAATTGCCCGGCTGCTCCGGGGCCGCCACAAGCCCGATTATACCCCGCACCTGGATATGGGCGACTTTGTGGTGGTGATCAACTCCGCCCAAGTGGGCCTGAGCGGCGCCCGCAAGGAAGACCAAAAGGTGTACGCCAAATATACCGGCTTCCAAAGCGGTTACACCGAGACCAGCGCCGGCACCCTCCGGGCCAAGAACCCCAATTACATCCTCTGGCACGCGGTCCGCGGCATGCTGCCGAAAAACAAACTGAGCCGCCAGTTGATCAAGCGCCTCAAACTGTATCCGGGCGCCGAGCACCCGCACCTGCCCCAAAACCCCCAGCCCATCGGCTGATTTCGGAGACGCACCATGGCCACGAAGAATGTTGAAATCGAATCCATCGCCACCGGTCGCCGGAAGACCGCCATCGCCCGCGTCCGCCTGTCCAAGGGCTCCGGCGCCATCACGGTCAACGGCCGTCCGTTCGCGGAATATTTTCCCACCACCGACCTGCGCCTGATTGTCGAAGCGCCGTTCAAGGTCATCGAAGGCATCGGCAAATACGATGTCATCGCGCTGTGCGAAGGCGGCGGCGTGCCCGGCCAGGCCGGCGCCCTGCGCCACGGCATCGCCCGCGCGCTGATTCAGGCGGACGACAACTTCCGCCCCGCCCTGAAAAAGGCGGGCTTCCTCACCCGCGATCCGCGCATGAAAGAGCGCAAGAAGCCCGGCCAGCCCGGCGCCCGGCGCCGCTTCCAGTTCTCGAAACGCTAAGTCGTTTCCGCTGGACGATCCAACCCCGGGCACCCTGTCCGGGGTTTTTCTTATGAAAGGTGGTCCCCACATGAAATCAACTTCCCTGAAATTCAGCGCCGCCGCCACGCTGCCGGCCGGCTTCCGCGCCGCCGGAATCGTGGCCGGCCTCAAAAAAAGCGGCAAGCCCGATATGGCGATGTTCTATTCCGACCAGCCCGCCACGCTGGCCGGCACCTTCACCACCAACCAGGTGCGCGCCGCCACCGTCCGGCTGGATGCTGCGCGCGTGGCCAAGGTGGGTCTCGCGCACGGGATTGTGGTCAATAGCGGCCAAGCCAACGCCTGCACCGGCAAGCAGGGTTTGGACGATGCCAAGGCCATGGCCGCCCACGCCGCCAAACAATTCCGGATTGCCGCCAAACACTTTTTGGTGTGCTCCACCGGCCGCATCGGCGTGCCGCTGCGCATGGACCTCATTGTCCCCGGAATCGAACAGTTGGCGACCGCCCTCACCCCCACCGGCGGCGCGGCCGCAGCCGCCGGCATCATGACCACCGACACCCGGCCCAAACGCTGCACCGTGGCCTTCAAGGTGAATGGCAAAACCTGCCGCCTGACCGGCATCGCCAAGGGCGCGGGCATGATTCAGCCCTGCATGGCCACCATGCTGGCCTTTGTGCTGACCGATGCCAAGGTGGACCGCGCCGCCCTCCAGCGCACCCTGCAAGCCGCCGTGAATCGCTCCTTCAACCGCATTTCCGTGGATGGCGACCAAAGCACCAACGACACCGTTTTGCTGCTGGCCAACGGCTGCGCCGACAACGCAACCCTCCAGCCGGGACACCCCGACTGGCCCACCTTTGTCGCCGCGCTCGAAGGCGTGACCTTCCGCCTGGCCATGGCCATGGTGCGCGATGGCGAAGGCGCGCAAAAGTTTGTCACCGTCACCGTGCAAGGCGCGCGGTCGGCGGCCGATGCCGAAGCCGCCGTGCGCGCCGTGGCCAATTCCTTCCTGGTCAAAACCTCGTGGGCTGGCACCTACCCCAACTGGGGACGGCTGATGGATGCGCTGGGCTATTCCGCCGCCAAGGTGAACGAAAGCAGGGTGGACATTCGCTACGACCGCCTGCTGGCCGTGAAGAACGGCCTCAAGGCCGGCGCCTCCATCGCCCGGTTGGCGCGCGTGGTGGCCAAAAAGGAATTCACCATCACGATGGATCTCCACCTCGGCCCGCACACCGCCACCGTTTATACGTGCGATTGCACCGAAGAGTATGTTAGGATCAACAAATAGTCGCCCATGAAAAACGCCATCCAAAAAGCCAACGTCCTCATCGAAGCCCTGCCGCACATTCAGCGGTTCCGCGGCGACACCGTCGTGGTGAAATTCGGCGGCTCTTCCATGGATAACCCCGATCTGGTGCGCGACATCCTCAAGGATATCGCCTTCATGAGTTGCGTCGGCCTGCGCCCGGTCATCGTCCACGGCGGCGGCAAGGCCATCAACGCGCGGCTGAAGGAACAGGGCCTCCCCGCCTCCTTCGTCAAAGGCCTGCGCGTCAAGGATGCCCCCACCATGCCCATCGTGGAGCGGGTGCTCAATCGTGAGGTCAATCCCGAACTCGTCGCCATGCTCAATGGCCTCGGCTGCAAGGCGCGCGGCATCCACGGCGAAGACATCATCTCCGTCCGCCAGCACTCCGTCACCGACCCCGGCACCGGCGCAGTGTTCAACTGGGGGCTCGTCGGCGAGATT
>CAZNGD010000263.1:0-3282 GCA_964572295.1 uncultured Verrucomicrobiota bacterium | reverse complement strand
TTTCTCCCTCTCACCGCTACAAACCGTCGGTGTCATGTTTTATGAGGCAATGCGAATGGATTCGTTAAGGCATATTTTTTGCTGTTCATTTGCCGGCTATTGCCGAAAATGGGGGTTCATTTGAAAGAGGCATCCCATGTTTGCAGGCGCATATACCGCATTGATTACTCCCTTTCAGGCCGACGGGAAGGTGGATTTTGGCAAGCTCCGCGAGCTGGTCGAGCTCCAGGTGGCGGGCGGGATAGATGGCGTGGTGCCGGTGGGCACCACGGGCGAGTCCCCCACGCTGGACTTTGATGAGCATTTGGAGGTCATCCGCGTCGTGACGGAAACGGCGGGCGGGCGGATGCAGGTCATTGCCGGCACCGGCGCCAATTCCACCGATGAGGCGCTGGAGCTGACGCGCCGCGCCATGGATTTTGGCGTGAACGGCACGCTGCAAGTGACCCCCTACTACAACAAACCCACGCCGACGGGATTGATCCGCCATTTTTCGGCGGTGGCCGATCTCGGCCTGCCCGTGGTGCTGTATAACGTGCCCGGTCGCTGCTCGTGTGAAATTGGCGTGGGTGTCATTGCCGAACTGGCCAGGCATCCCCATGTGGTCTGCGTGAAAGAGGCGGGTGGCAGCGTGGACCGCGTGAGCAAAATCCGCGCGGTGTGCGACATCGAGATTCTGTCGGGCGATGATGCGCTGACCCTGCCGATGATGGCGGTCGGCGCGAGCGGGGTCATTAGCGTGGCCTCCAACGTGGCACCGCGCGCGGTGGCCGACCTGGTCCACGCGGCGGCGGCGGGACGGTGGGACGAAGCCCGGCGGCTGCACTACCAATACTACGCGCTGTTCACCGATTTGTTCATCGAAACAAACCCCATTCCCGTCAAGGCCGCCGTTGAGATGCTCGGTCTGTCGCCGGCGGTGTATCGCCTGCCCCTGTGCGACATGATGCCGGCCAACCGCGACAAACTGCGGGCGACGTTGCAACAATGCGGACTGGTTCGCGCATGAGTGCGCCGGTGAGGATTCTGTTGTTGGGCGCCGCAGGGCGCATGGGCCAAAGCATCACCCGGCTGCTGGCTGCGGGCACGGTTCCCGGCCTAGAGCTGGTGGCGGCGGTGGACCGCGCGGAGTCGCCGGCGGTCGGCCAGGATGCCGGCACAGCGGCCGGCACGCGCGCGCTCGGGGTGCCGATCACCAGCGATTTGGCGGCGGCGATTGCGGCCAAACCGGCGGTGGCCATTGATTTTTCGGCGCACACGCTGACGGCGGTGGCCGCGGCGGCGCTGGCGGCGGCAGGTGTGGCCTGGGTGAATGGCACCACCGGCCTCGACGCGACCGACCAGACGGCGGTGGAACAGGCGGCCGCGCGGATTCCCGTGGTGCGCTCGGCCAACATGAGCCTCGGCATCAACCTGCTGTACGCGCTGGTGGAGCAGGCCGCCCGCGCGCTGCGCGGCAAGGACTACGATTGCGAAATCATCGAGCGCCATCACCGGCGCAAAAAAGATGCGCCCTCGGGCACCGCGCTTTATTTGGGCGAGGCGGCGGCGCAGGGGTATGACTGGCCGCTGCGCGACGTGGCCGTGGATGGCCGTTCGGGCCTGACCGGTGCGCGCCCCGCCAAGCAAATCGGGTTCCACGCCGTGCGCGGGGGTGATATTGTCGGCGACCACACCGTCCTGTTTGCCGCCGATGGCGAATGCGTGGAGCTGGCGCACCGCGCCACCTCGCGCGACACGTTTGCGCTCGGCGCGCTGCGCGCCGCCGCGTGGCTCCCCGGCCGCGCGCCGGGGCTCTACTCCATGCGCAATGTTCTCGGCCTCAACCCCGGTTCGTCATGAATGGCATTGAAGTCGGCCTGAGCCTCGGCGCGAATCTCGACGACAAGCTGGCCCACTTGCGCGCCGCGCGCGCGGCCATTGCGGCCCTGCCGCTGGTGTCGGTGCTGGCCTCCGCGCCGCTCTACGAGACCGAGCCGGTGGGTGTGCCCGATGAGTTTGCCAACCTCCGGTTTTTCAACACGGTGCTGGTGATCGGGACATCGCTCGATGCGCACCGGCTGTTTGCCGAACTGCAAAAGGTGGAGCTGGCCCTCGGCCGCAAGCGCACCCTGCGCCCCAATACGCCGCGCGTGATTGATATTGATATGATCTACTACAACGGCCAGACCATTCGCAGTGGCGGGCTGGTGATCCCCCACCCGCGCTGGACCAAGCGCCGCTTTGTGCTGCAACCGCTCGCCGATGTGCGCGGCTACCTCGTGCTGCCCGGCCACGATCGGCGCGTGCGCGACATTCTCGCCGCGCTGCCCCCCGGACAGGATATCAAGAAGATTATGATGGAGTGGTGACCATGCCCCTGACCCCCCGTGCCATTACCGCCATGAAGGGCCGCGAGAAAATCGCCGCGCTCACCGCCTATGATTTTCGCGCCGCGCAACTGCTCGATGCCGCCGGCATCCCGCTGATTCTGGTGGGCGATTCGCTCGGCACCACGCTGCTGGGCTATGCCAACACCCTGCCGGTCACGCTGCAGGATATGCTCCGCCATACCGCCGCCGTGGTGCGCGGCGTGAAAAACGCCGTGGTCGTGGTGGATATGCCGTTCATGACGTACCAAGCCTCCGTGGAACAGGCGCTGCGCAACTGCGGCCGCGCCATTCAGCAAACCGGCTGCCACGCCGTCAAGATTGAGGGCGGCGCATTCCGTGCACCCACGGTGGCCGCGCTGGTGCAAAACGGAATCCCGGTGCTGGGCCATATCGGCCTGACCCCGCAAAGCGTGCAAACGCTCGGCCTGCGCGTGCAGGGTCGCGGCGCCGATGCCGCCCAGCAACTCATGGACGATGCCCAGGCCATCGCCGCCGCCGGCGCATTTGCCATTGTGGTGGAAGCCGTGCCCCGCGCCCTCGGCGCGGCCGTTGCCGCCGCCGTGCCCGTGCCGGTCATCGGCATTGGCGCCGGCCCGGACTGCGATGGGCAGATTCTCGTGCTCAACGATTTGCTGGGACTCTCCGGCGACTTCAAACCCAAGTTTGTGAAGCAATATGCCAACCTGGGCAAAGAAATCAGCGCGGCCGTCGGCGCCTACAAGTCCGAGGTGGAAAGCGCCGTCTTCCCCGGCCCGGAACACGGCTACGACTAACCTGAATAATTCATCAACAGGGAAGAAAAAGTCATAATTGATTACAGCGGCCAATGATGCGGATAATTCAAAAATCCAGTCGTTTTTCCTGTTTCGGATTGGATTGTAGGGCTGGAACGGTCGCAGACCTTCCAGCC
>CAZNGD010000262.1:0-3296 GCA_964572295.1 uncultured Verrucomicrobiota bacterium | reverse complement strand
ACGCTCTTCCGATCTAAAATATTAATCCTAAATTATGAGGTACCCATCCAGAGTTTATAAACTCTGGATAGTCTAAAATGGGGTCATATTTAAGGTTATATCCGTCTTGCTAAGGGGTAATTTTCAGAGAATTCACCTCTCTGTGGAACCAAGAGCGCCTGATCATTGGATCCGGTTCGTCTTTCCGTGATAACCCGCTCTCATTGTTGGACTGAACACCGGGCGTTGTTCAAGTTCAAACCAACAATTTGGCGCCCAGGACAAATAAATCCCCACGCCGGGCAAAAGAGGAGTACTGTGGGGGGAATGAAATCCTCAAAAGTCCCCTATACCTTGGGCGAAGAGATCGCCCACGCCGTGAGCCATGGGCTGGGCGCTTTGCTGGGCATCGCCGGGTTGGCGGTGCTGATGGTGGCCGCCGCCACGCGCGGCACGGGGGCCTGGCAAGTGGTCCCATGCGCCATTTACGGCGCGATGCTCATCCTGATGTTCACGGTTTCGACGCTCTATCACAGCTTTCCACAACCACGCGTGAAACGGGTCTTCCGGGTGCTGGATCACCAAATGATTTTCCTGATGATTGCCGGCAGCTATACGCCCTTTATGCTGATTACGCTGCGCGGCGCGCTGGGGTGGTCGCTGTTTGGCGTGGTGTGGGCCATCGCCGCGCTGGGATTGGTGTTCAAGGCTTTTTTCACCGGGCGCTTCGGCAAAATAACCACCGGGCTTTACCTGCTGATGGGCTGGATTATTGTGTTTGCGCTGAAACCGCTGCTGGGCGGAATGTCCGTCGGCGGCGTGCGCTGGTTGGTGGCGGGCGGCCTGTGCTACACGCTCGGCGCGGGAGTCTATCTGTTCAAGCGGGTGCGGTACCATCACGCAGTGTGGCATCTGCTGGTGCTGGGGGGCAGCATTTGCCACTATTTCGCCATCCTTTGGCACGTCCTGCCCCCGCGGGCCTGACCCCCCCCCCCCCCCCCCGGCGGGTGGGACGGAAGGCGCGCGCGGCGGTGAAATCAGCCCAGCGCGCGCTGCAAAATATCCGTCAGTTCGGCGGCCGTCAGTTCAATGGGATTGGCTTTCATGCCGGATGCTTTTTGCGCTTGTTCGACAATCAGCGGGATGGCTGCGGATTGTACGCCGCAAGCGGCCAGCGGCGGGATTTGCAGGTCCGCCGCCAGTTGCGCCACCCAGGCCACGCCATCCGCCGCGCGCGCGGTTGGCTGGCCAGTGAGCAGGCGCGCCACCTCGTCGTGGCGCGCGGTCAGGGGGCTGTGCGGCGCGCGGTCGTGCAATGCGCGATGGTTGGCGGCCATGACGTGCGGCAGCAGGGCCGCGCAAACCGCGCCGTGCGGCGCGCGGTACATTCCGCCAATCACCCCGGAAAACCCATGCACCGCGCCCAGTCCGGCGTTGGCCAGCGCGAAGCCGCCAAGCAGGCTCGCCAGCGCCATATCCTCGCGCGCGGCCGGGTGCTGACCCTGCGCAAAGGCGCGGCGCAACGACCGCGCCACGCGGCGGATTCCTTCGCAACACCACGCATCCACCAGCGGATTGGTTTTGTTGCAGGTGTAGGGCTCGATGAGTTGCGTCAACGCATCCATGCCGGTGCTGGCGGTGACCGCTGGCGGCAGGTCGTAGGTCAATTCGGGGTCCACCAAGGCCACACGGGGCACCATGGTGACGCTGCGCATACTGGCCTTGACCCCGTGCGCCAGCGAAGTCAGCACCGCGTTGCGCGTCACTTCCGAACCCGTGCCGGCCGTGGTGGGAATGGCCAGCATGGGCAGTGAGGGCTTGGGTAGCGGCAGACCACGCCCCACCACTTCGACGTAATCCAGCGGCGCGCCGCCGTTGGTGGCCACCGCCGCGATGGCTTTGGCGGCATCGAGCGGGCTGCCCCCGCCAAACCCCACCACCAACTCCGCCTCGAAGCGCAACGCGGCGGCCACTCCCAGCGCCACAACTTCCGTGGTGGGTTCGCCGCTGACCGCAAACGACACGGTCGCCACGCCGTTCTCCCGCAGCAGCGTCAGCAACCGCTGCGCGCGCGCGGGATGCCGCCCGGTCACCACCAGCGCGCGGCGGCCAAGGCCGGCGGCCAGTTGCCCCGCTTGGGCCAAAGCGCCCGGACCGAAAATCACCCGCGCGGGCGCCGTGAATTCAAAACCCATGATCGCCTACCAATCGGCATCGCGCGGAAACACGTTGGCATATTTCGTCATGGTGCGCGGCCGGGCCATCATGGCGGCCACGGTGTCGCGCCACACCGCATAATGCGCGGTGGCTTTGTGCGCGGCAATGGCCGCGTCCGACCGATACACCTCATACAGCGCAAAACGTGTGGGATCATCCTCCTGTTGCACCACATCGAACCGCGCAATGCCCGGCTCCTGTCGGCTCTGGCGCGCATTCTCCGCCGTGGCCGTCCTAAACGCCGGGACATCCTCCGGCTTCACCTGCACATCCACCCAGACAATCACCATGGCATCGCCTCCTTGTTACTGCGGAAGGATAGGCCACCCGCCGATGCCTGTCCAGAGCGCCGCGCGGATTTTCGTTCGAACTGCCGCGGGGTGCGGCGTGAATTATTCAGGCTAGCGCGATTTTTGGAAGGCAAACGTGCCGGCGAAAGCGACCAAGGGCTGGGAAATATCCCGCGAGCGCCCCTTCCAGACCGTGCCGTTGTCCGTCACTTGGCCAAAAAGATTGAGGTTCAGCTTCCCCATGCCGAGGAGGTCATACTTTATGGTCAAACTCATTTGATTCCCGATCAGTTCCCCGGTCAAGTTGCCAACCGCCGGGTTGGCGCCTGATCCGACGGCAAATTGTCCGGTGATCGTCTTGCCATTTTGGTGCAGGTCAAATTCCATGTGCGTGGTGGTGCCGGACGCCAACAGGGTATGGGTACCCGTCCAATTTCCGGTGACAGTCCAAGCGGCCGGTGCCACAGCTCCGGCATTTGAGTTCGTGTCGTTTGATGGCGTGGGGACCACCACCACGTTGGTGACCACGGTGCCGTCCACCTTATTGGTCACGACCACAGTCTGCACCTCCTCTTGGTCATCGTCATCATCCCCGCATCCCGTCAGCATCATGGCGCAAACAATCCAACCCGCCGCCCAAAGCCGCCCGACCCACCAGCTCATTTTCATGATTACGCCTTGGCTTGACTGATGGAATACGCCTGCTGCGGCCCGGATACAAGCGTAATTTTCAAAACGCGGCATGATGGCATGATGCCCAACAGGGCGTCTGCCAACTGGCTGATGTTGTCCATTGGCCCCAAGGGAAAA
>CAZNGD010000261.1:0-3307 GCA_964572295.1 uncultured Verrucomicrobiota bacterium | reverse complement strand
GCGGCTTGCCACGCTGCCGCGTGGACGGCGTGGAAGCCGTCCCTCCAAAAGACAGAAGCAGCCAACAGCCGAAACAGCCAAACAGCCCCGGGCTCAGCGCGCCCGGCTACAGAACAGCCGAAAGCCAGCAGCCAACAGCCCCGGGCTCAGCGAGCCCGGCTACAGAAACAGCCGCAGAGCCCCCCCCCCTCCCCAAAAAAGTCCAAAAAAGAACTTGCCGGGTAATGCTACCTTGTGCTACAAGGTACATAGTTTCACAAGGTACCATGCAGCAACACCTGAAAATGCCATGAGCCACAACACATCATACATCGCCACCTGGATCACCCAAATGCGCCGTGGCTGGCTGGAGCTGTGCCTCCTGAACATCCTCGCGCGCCAAGACCTGCACGGATACGCCATCATGCAGCAGATCAAAGACATTCCGGGGCTGGGCATTTCCGAGGGGAGTCTCTACCCACTCCTCTCGCGGCTGCGTATGCTCGGACTTATCGCGAGTCGGCGCTGGGAGCCGTCCCCCGAAGGCCCGCCCCGCAAGATTTATTCGATCACTGCGCGCGGTCGCCAACTCTTGCAGCTGATGAATAACCATATTGACCTCATGAACCGCCAGCATCTGACGGCGCAGAAAGGAACCCTCCCATGATCCGATGGAATCCCGACGCTGAAGACCTGTTCACGCAACACTGCGAAGAATTGCGCGCGGCCCTGCTGGCCACGGGGGCCGACCCCGATGAGGTTTTCGCCGACTGGCGGGCGCTTATTGAAACCCGCGCCGCCCAAAACGGCGAAACGGCAGTCGCGGTCACGCGCGTGCAATCCGAAATCACCGGCTTTGCCGCCGTCTTGGGCGATGTGACCGCTCCCCCACCGGCCGCGCCTCCGCCGTCGCCATCTCCAGACTACCAGCGTCCGTTCATGTCCTGGTTCAGGCGCGGCATCACCGTCCTGCTATGGCTGCTGGGTGTCGCCTTGCCCATCGGAACTCTGGGCTTTGAATGGCTTGCGGGGTTTTGCGCCGAGGCATTTTTTGATCCTTTGCCCACCTGGCTGCACATCGCCCTCATCGCGCTTGTGCCGGTCGCCAACGCCTGGACGCTGCTGGCGCTCGCCGGCCGCTGCCGCTGGCGCCCCGCCACACACATCCTCAATGGCATGGCCATCGGCACCGCCGCCTTCTATGCGCTGCGGTTTGCCGTCCTCACCCCTTTTGCGATCATCGCCATTGTGTACTTTGGCATCGGCTTGATCCCGCTCGCGCCCCTGTGCGCCCTGTGGGCGGCGATCATCCTGCGCTCCCGCGCGCGCCGCTACGCCAAAGAAAAACGCGCCGCGCCGCCGCCCCCCGTATGGCGGGCCGCGCTCCCCGCTTTCCTGCTCCTGCTGCTGCTGCTGCTCCCGCAATTGGCGGTGATCCGCTACGTACCGGCCATCGAAAACCCGGACCCCGCCACCCGTCTCCGCGCCGTGCGAATCCTGCGGGCCATCGGCGACACCGATTTTCTTCTGCAACGCTGCTACCGCTCCACGGAAAATATGGACCCCTTCACGCTGCTGGCCATCGGCTCATTCCGCGAAGGCATTCGCCAGTTCTCCCGTGAAAACGCGCGCGTCGCCTACTACCGCGTGACCGGCACCCCCTTCAACGCCGTGCCCCCGCCCCGTATCAGGGGATTCCGCGGGCAAACGCTGATGAGCGACGATTGGTTTGATCCCGCGCTGGGCAGTGACCAGGTGGCGGCCCGAATCAAAAATCTCGCCCTCTTCCAATCGCGCCTTGATGGTCGCGTGGAAACCGCCGACGGGATTGCCTATCTCGAATGGACGCTCGAATTCCGCAACGCGGCCACCATTGAGCGCGAGGCGCGCGCCCTCATCGCGCTGCCGCCCGGTGCCGTGGTCTCCCGCGTCACGCTCTGGATCAACGACGAACCTCGCGAGGCGGCATTTGGCGGGCGCTCCCAAACCCGCCAGGCCTATCAGCAAGTCGCCGTTCGCCAGCGCCGCGACCCCGTACTCGTCACCACCGCCGGTGACGACCGCATTTTGCTGCAATGCTTCCCCGTGCCGCCAGACGGCACCATCAAAACCAGAATCGGCATCAGCGCGCCCCTTCTCATCCCCGATGCCACGCAAGCGGAAGCCTTCCTACGACTCCCCGCGCTCATCGAGCAAAACTTCGGCGTTGCCGCCAACACCCCAACCACCGTCTGGCTCGAAAGCGATGCCGCCCCCACGAGCGCCAGCGAAGGCCTCACGGCCACGGCCACCGACAACCGGATCGCCATCCGCGGGAAACTCCCCGCCGATTCGTCCGCCCCCGCCGCCAGTCTCCGCCTGCCCATGGCGCTCCCCCATCCCCCGCACATCGCCACCGACCAGCGACTCCACAACGAACAAACCGTCCTGCAAACCCTGCGCCTCCCCAGCCAGCCGCCAACCACCCCGCCCGCCCTCGCGCTCGTGCTCGACGGCTCCGCCCGCATGGCCCCCCACGCCGCCACCATCCGCGCACTACTCGACGCCATCCCGCCCGACACCCTCCTCTACTTCGTGCGGGCAGGCGATCTGCCCACCGCCACCGCCGGCCGCCCCGCCGCCCGCGACCTGCGCTTCTTCGGCGGCTGCGACAACGCCCCCGCCCTCGCGCTCGCCGCCGATTGGGCCACCCGCCACAACCACGCGCCCATCCTCTGGATACACGCCGCCCAACCGCTCCTGGCCGCCGACCTCGAATCGTTGCGACAAATCGCCGACTTCGCGCGCGGGCAACTACAAATCCACAGCCTCCAGCTCGGCCCCGGCGCCGACCGCATCTCCGAAAAGATGGCGGACCTCCGCGTCATTCACCCCCTGCCCATTGCCGACGCATCCCCCCGCGCGATCCTCGACACCCTCAGCGGCAAAGCCGCAACATGGCACCGCGTCCTCATCCCCGCCGCCGCAGCCCCCGCCGCCGCGCCAGACGGCTCCTCCCACATCGTACGCCTTTGGGCCGCCGACGAAATCGCGCGACTCAGCGCCCCCTACCGCAAGGCGGATCCCGCCGATGCCATCGCCCTGGCGCGCGACTTCCAACTCGTCACGCCCGTCTCCGGCGCTGTCGTTCTCGAAACCGCCGCCCAATACGCCGCGCACAACCTGACCCCCGCCGCCGACGCCACCACCCCCGGCATCGTACCCGAACCCGCGACCCTCACCCTGCTCCTGCTCGGCGCCGCCTCTCTCCTCGCCACCCGCCGCCAACGACGCTAGCCTGAATAATTCATCAACAGGGAAGAAAAAGTCATCATTGATTACAGAGGCC
>CAZNGD010000260.1:0-3345 GCA_964572295.1 uncultured Verrucomicrobiota bacterium | reverse complement strand
ACATTTCCGACAGCCGCGATCCGCACGACATCCACGCCCGCAAGGTGGTCATGGCGCAGGTGCAGGTGCCATACTTCGGGCGGCTCAACGTGTTCAGCGCGCATTTGAGCTGGCCCAGCGGCGGCTTCTATCCGCAATTTGAACGGCTGCACCAGTGGGCGGCGGAGAAGCAGACGCCTGCGGTCATGGGCACGCTGCTGTGCGGCGACTTCAACATCCCCGCCGGCAGCGAGGCCTACCGGACCATCGTGGACACCGGCGACTACGAAGACCAGTTTCTGAAGGTGATGTCCGGCCGCGTGTTCCACAAAATCTTTCGCGAGCGCGCACCCAACGCGCTGGACGGCTTGGCGCGCGACGAACGCATTGATTACATTTGGCTGCGCCTGGGCAATCGGCTGCGGGCCATCGGCGCGGAAGAATTGTTCACCGACCCGTGCTACGGCCGGGTTTCCGATCACCACGGCTATCTGGTGGAGTTTGAGCCCCGATAGCCGGGCCGGGGACGTATGGAATTTGCCGAACAATATGCCGCGCCAACCGATGCCTATTTGGGTCGGTATTATCCGCGCCGCAACGAATTCAAAGAGCTTTTCTACCTGCGCTGGGGGCGGATTCGCTTCCGCGTGGAGTGGGGCGTGGAGATGAACGTCAAGGTCGTCCTCAAGGTCTTCCGCGAGGATGGCACCATGGAGCAGTTTCTGGCGCACACGGATGTGTGCGGCGCGGAATGGAACCGCCACTGGCGCGAAACGCGCGACATCTTTCTCCATCCCCAGGCGCGGGACCAGGGCCGGATCACCTGCGTCAAGTTTGCCTATCTGCTGCATCATCAGGGACGCTCCATCCCGTCGCGTTTGGACTACATTTTCATGGATGGCCCCGACGTGCAGCCGGATGGCGAGGTCCGCCGCCACGTGACCGAGCAATGGGCCACGCCGAATCCCTACCGCACCCATGAGGTGGATGCCGGCCGGCTCCAGCGCGACGTGGACTGGCTCCAGCACCATTTCGACGCGCTGGGGCTGATCCCCAAGTTCACCAAGGGGCAGGCGGAGCACCCCTATCATCCCAAGCGCTACATCCACGACCAGATTGACGCCATGATCGGGCGGCGGCAGACCCAGCCCGGCCGCGCCTGCGGCATCAAGGTGTGCGTGGATTGCATTGACGATGCCGATTTTGTCCGCCACCTGATTCACGCCCACGGCAACGGCGTGCCCGTGCAGTGCATTGTGGATTGGCGCAAGATGACCCTGACCAACAGCGCCAACTACCTGGCCCTCAAGCGCGCGGGCATCGAACTGCTCGGCGAAATCTGCACCACCCGCGACCCGCTCGCCGAAGTCGCCACCGACATGCACAACAAGTTCGTCATCTTCGGCGATGAAGATGCCATGGTCGGCTCGTTCAACATCACCTTCGACCGCTGGGGCAGCAACTGGGAATCGGGCATGACGTTTCGCTCGTACGGCATCGCGCGGCTGCTGGACAACATTTTTCAGGCGTGCCGCGGCGGCGTGATTCAACGCTATGGCATTGATCCGTTCGCCTCCTTCAACCTGCTCTACACCTTCGGGCGCACGGCCATGCTCAACGGCAAATACTACCGCCCGCACCAGGCCATTCTGGCCGAGGTGTCCCGCGCGCGGCACTCCATTCAACTGTGCCTGTTCCTGATCGGCGAGCTGCGCGGCGAGCACGGCGACAGCGTGGTGGATGCGCTCATTGCCGCCCAACATCGCGGGGTGTACGTGCGGCTGATTCTCAACGGGCATCTCGCGTGGCAGGGCGATCCCGCCCGCGAACGCTCGCTGCACGAAGAGCTGTATCAACGCCAGCTCCTGCCCGCCGTGCGCCGCCTGCAGGAGGCGGGCATCGCCATTGCGCTCGTCTATGGCGTGCATGATCGCCCCGTGCCCTATTCGCCGGTGCATTCCAAGCAATGCGTGATTGACGATCAGATTGTGCTCGATGGCAGCTTCAACTGGTACAACACCTCCACGCTCTCCCACGATTTGCTCGTGGTGCTGAATCACCGCGAGGTGGCCGCCCTCTATCTGGAAGAGTTCCGCCAAATCCTGGCGAGCTTCCGCGTGCATTGGATCAGTCTGGCCCGCTAACCATGAGCAGGGTGCTGGCATTGGAGTTTTCGACCGCGCAGGCCAGTGTGGCGCTGCTTGCGGCGGGTGACGTGGTCGCCACCGCCCCGGTGGCCGCCACCCACCGGCGCAGCCAGGAGCTGTTCACGGCCACGGCGGACCTGTTGGCCAGCGTCGGCTGGACGCTGCGGGAGCTGGATGCGTTTGCCGTGGGCTGCGGCCCCGGCGCCTACACCGGCTTGCGCGTCAGTCTGACCGCCGCCAACGGCTGGGCGCTGCCCACCGGCCGCCCGGTCTGGACCGTGGCCAGCGCGGCGGCGCTGGCGGCGGAAGTTTTGGCCGACGCGACCGCGCCGACCCAAGTGGTCGTTGCGGGCGAAGCGCGGCACGGCACAATCTGGGCGGGACTTTTCGCGCGCGATTCCGCCGCTGGCGTGCGGCAAATCGGCGACTGGGTTTTGCGGCCAACCGCCGCGCGCGGCGTGGAGTGGCCGGGGGTGCCGTGGGTGGATGCGGCGCGCGTGCCGCACGCGGCGTGGGTGGGGCGGCTGCACGCCACCGGGCGGCCCAGCGCAGCCCGCGAGCCCATCTATTTGCATCCCGCAGTGGCCATCCCGCCACGCTTTCCCGCGCCCGGCGCGACGGCATAAAAAACGCGCCGCGGAAATCCCGCGGCGCGGCAGGCTGTTCGCCGTTGCGCGGCTTAGCCGTTCTTGGCCTGGAAGTCCTTCAGCAGCGCGATCAGCGCATCAATGGCATCCATGCCCACGGCGTTGTAGATACTGGCGCGGCAGCCGCCGACGGACCGGTGGCCCTTCAGCCCGCTCATCTTCAACGCGGTGGCTTCCTTGAGGAACTTCGCTTCGAGTTCTTCGCTGGGGAGCCGCCAGGTGACATTCATGATGGAGCGCAGGTGCTTCACCGCGCTGCCGCGATAGTAGCCGCCGGAGTTGTCAATCGCGGCGTAAAGCTTGTCGGCCTTGGCGCGGTTGATCTGCTCCATGCCGGCCGCCCCGCCCTTGGCCAACAGCCAGCGCGAGACCAGCATCAGGATGTAGATGCCGAATGTCGGCGGCGTGTTGTAGAGCGAGTTTTCCTCGGCCTGCGTGCGATATTGCAGCATCGTCGGCAGCGTCGTCGGGGCGCGCTCCAGCAGGTCCTTGCGGATGACCACCAGCGTGACGCCGGAGGGGCCGAGGTTCTTCTGCGCGCCGGCATAAATCAGGCCGAACGACTTGAGATC
>CAZNGD010000259.1:0-3348 GCA_964572295.1 uncultured Verrucomicrobiota bacterium | reverse complement strand
GCGAAGAGGCGCACCAGGTGGCCCCTGGACTGATCCGTTCCTATCCGCATAAGGCGCTGCTGCTGGTGACGTCGGATTGCGCGAGTTTTTGCCGCTTTTGCACGCGGGCGCGCACGGTGGGCCGTCCGGCCCCCTCTTGGACGGGGGCGCTGGCGTGGCTGCGCCAGACGCCGGAGATTCGCGATGTGCTGATATCGGGTGGGGATCCGTTGACGCTGGACGATGCCGCGTTGGGGCGTTTGCTGGGCGCGTTGCGCGCGATTCCCCACGTGGAGTTGCTGCGCATCGGCACCAAAATTCCGGCGGCATTGCCGGCGCGCATCACGCCTGCGCTGGCGCGGCTGCTGAAGGCGCACCGGCCGCTGTGGCTGAGTTTGCATTTTACGCATCCGGCGGAATTGACGCCGCGCACCGCGACCGCCTGCCGTCGTTTGCTCGATGCGGGCATCCCGCTGATGAGCCAGACCGTGCTGCTGCGCGGCATCAATGATGATCTGCCCACGCTGCGCCGCCTGAACGAAGGATTACTGATGCTGGGCGTGAAGCCCTACTACCTGCATCAGGGCGACATGGCGGCGGGCACGGCCCATTTGCGTTCGACGGTGGCGCGCGGGCGCCGCCTCCTGCGCGACCTGTGCGGCCTGACCACGGGCTATGCCATGCCGCACTTCATGCTCGACCGCCCCGGCGGCGGCGGCAAAGTGCCGCTGGGTCCCGCGTGGCCGTTCTAACCTGAATCCTTCAGGCTGATGCGTGCGCGGCCCGCGTTGGTAAAATTGCCGCTTGCCAAGGGTGGGGGGTGGTGATAGGTTCCGCGCGTTTTGCATCCGGCAACATCCGGGTGCGTGAGCCCGGAACCCCGGAACGAGACCATGAAAAAAGACATCCATCCCAAGTATGACGAAGCCACCATTTCCTGCGCGTGCGGGTATGTGCTGAAAACCCGCTCCACCGTCAAGAGCATGAGCATCAACACCTGCGCGAACTGCCACCCGTATTTCACGGGGCAGGCCAAGTTCATTGACACCGAAGGCCGCGTGGATCGGTTCAACAAGCGTTATCAACGCCAGCCAGCGACGACCAGGAAGTAGCTGGAGACGCAGCGGGCCGGATGGTTCCCGGGGCACGGGAGCAAGTCCGGCCCGTTTTCTGTCCCGGCTTGGCCCCGCCCGCCCATGGAACTGGACCCGCTCTATTTCAAGCAAGTGGCCACGCGCCTCGAGGAACTCGAACAGGCGATGGCGGCCCCCGGCGCGGCATCGCATCCCCAGACGTTCAAGGAGCTGGTGCGCGAGCATCAGCATTTGCGCGAGCTGAATGCGGCGGCCGAGGAATACCGGCGGCTGGAGCAGTTGCTGGCGGATAATGCGGCGCTGCTGGCGGAAGTGGCCGGCGATCCCGAAATGGCGGAGATTGCGCAGGCCGAGAAGGAGGAGCTGATTGCCGCGCGGCCCCGCCGGGAGCGGGAGCTGATGGCGCTGATGCTGCCGCCGGACCCGGACGACAGCCGCAACACCATCATGGAAATCCGCGCGGGCACCGGCGGCGAAGAGGCGGCGCTGTTTGCCGGCGACCTGTATCGGATGTATTCCAAGTTTGCCGACAGCCACGGCTGGAAAACCAGCGTGATAGATGCGGCGCATTCGGATTTGGGCGGCTTCAAGGAAATCATTTTTTCCGTCGAAGGCACGGATGTCTATAAGACGCTGCGCTACGAGAGTGGCGGGCACCGGGTGCAGCGCGTGCCGGAAACCGAGGCGCAAGGGCGGGTGCACACCTCGGCGGCGACGGTCGCCGTGCTGCCGGCGGTGGCCGAAATCAACGAGGTGGAAATCAAACCCGAAGACCTGCGGATTGATTTGTTCTGCGCGTCGGGACCCGGCGGCCAGAAGGTCAACAAAACGGAATCGGCCATCCGCATTACCCACCTGCCCACGGGGCTGGTGGTGGCGTGTCAGGATGAGCGCAGCCAAAATCGCAATCGCGACAAGGCCATGCGCGTGCTGGCCGCGCGTTTGTTGGATTTGACGCGGCAGCAGGAACACGCCAAGCGCACCAGCGAGCGCAAAACGCAAATCGGCTCCGGTGACCGCAGCGAGCGCATCCGCACCTATAATTTTCCGCAAAACCGGCTCACCGACCACCGCATCAATCTCACGCTGTATTCGCTGGACCAGATCATGGAGGGCGAGTTGGGGGAATTGATCGGCGCGTTGCAGGCCCGCGATGTGGAACTGCGGCTGGCCGAACAAATCAACGGGGCCAAGGGATGACCGGCCCGCAGCCGTGGTCGGCCCTGCTCGCGGCGGCGGCAGACCGCTTGCGCGCGGCCGGCGTGGACGAGGCGGCCAATAAGTTACGCTGGGTGGCGGGGCATTTGCTGGGCTGCAATCTGGGGGATGTGATTCGCCATGGCGCGGAGTGGCCCACGCCGGACCAGGCCGCGGCATTGGCGGCGGCGGTGGAGCGGCTGGCGACGCACGAGCCGGTGCAGTACGTCATTGGCGAAACCGATTTCATGGGGCTGCGCATCCGGTGCGACGCGCGCGCATTGATTCCCCGTCCGGAAACCGAGGTGCTGACCAGCCAGGCCGAAGATTTGTTGCGCGCACAGGCCGCGCCGCGCGTGGTGGATGTCTGCACGGGGAGCGGTTGCATTGCCTGCGCGCTGGCCAAGCGCGTGCCGCACGCGCGGGTGTGGGCCACCGATATCAGCCCGGCCGCGCTCGATCTCGCGCGCGAAAATGCCCAGGCCCTCGGCGCGGCGGTGGAGTTCCGGCAAACGGATTTGTTGACGGGATTTGCCGACGACAGCATGGACATGGTGATTGCCAATCCGCCCTATGTGACCACTGCGGATTGCGCACAACTGGCCCGCACCGTGCGGGACTTTGAGCCGCGGCTGGCGCTCGACGGCGGCGCGGATGGCCTGCGCCTGATTTCACGGCTTGTCTCCGAGGCCGCGCGTGTGCTTACATCCGGCGGAAAGCTGCTGCTGGAAATTGCAGAAGACCAGGCGGTTGTCGTCCCGGAGCTAGTGTGCGCACAGACCCAACTGAATTTGTTAAGCCTCAAATCCGATTACGCCGGAAATTGGCGCGTCGTGATCGCGGCGAGAAACCCACGGTGACCTCGCCGCGGCTGTCGCCGGCGCAGTTCAAGTACCGCAACGTGTACATTGTGCTGATGGCGGGGGTGGTGATTGCGGGATTTATCTGGCAGCTCAAGTGGATGCAGGATGTCCGGCGGGAGGGGGCCGATAACATCGTCCCGAACTCCTTCATGAGCCAACTGGGCAACTGGATGCTGGACTCGCGGGGCGGGGGGGGCGCGGGCGGGGCCGGTTTG
>CAZNGD010000258.1:0-3362 GCA_964572295.1 uncultured Verrucomicrobiota bacterium | reverse complement strand
GCGCTGGGGGATTCCTTCTACGCGCTCGAAAACTACGACAACGCCCTGCTGTCGTATCTGCCGCTGGTGGTGTTTTATCCCTACGTCCATAACAACGAGCCGCGCGGGCTGGCCGCCGCCCTCGGATGCTATGCCAAGCTCCAGGAGTGGGAGCCGCTGTACCGCACCATTCAGGAAATCAAGGCCAGCTACCCCGATACCCCCGCCGCCAAGGTCGCCGATGACCTGCTCGCCGAATATCAGAACGAGCTCGGCCAGGCCGGCCAGTTTGTGGATGCCGCCAAAATCGGTGGCCCCGTGGCCCCCACGAGTGAATGACCCATGCGCGCGCGCCCGGCCAGTTTGTTTGCCGTTGTCAGACCCCCAGCCATAAGGAAACCGTCATGAAGAAACCATTCCCCGCCCTGCTGCTCATGCTCGCCATGCTCGCCATGCTCGCGCCCGTGGCCCTCGCCCTCGCCCAGGAAGCGCCGCCGCCCGCGCCGCCGGAGGAGGCCACGCCCCCGCCGCAAACCAAAACGCTCTGGGCGGAGTGGATTGTCCCGCTGGGCTGGTGCGGCTGGCCGCTGGCGGCCTGCTCCATCGGCGTGGTGACGATGATCATCCTCAACTCGCGCATGGTCACGCGCAAGAACCTGCTGCCGATGGCCGTGGTGATTCCGCTGCGGACCGCCGCCGAACAGCGCGACGTGGGCCAGATGTATTCGCTCTGCCGCGCCACCCCCAACCTCTTTACCAAGGGGCTGCTGCCCGGCCTGCGTAAAATCAATCCCGACGACCCCGCCGCCTCCAAGGAGGCCATGGAAAGCGCCATTGCCGAATCCGTCGGCCGCGAGGAAGCCCAGGTGAGTTTCTGGATCAACTTCCTGTCGCTCTTTGCGAGCATCTCGCCGATGATCGGGCTGCTGGGCACGGTTTCGGGCATGATCGGCGCGTTCGGCAAGATCGGCCTCGGCGGCATGGGCCGCCCCGAACAGTTGGCCGAAAACATCAAGGAGGCGCTCTTCACCACCGCCGCCGGCCTGATGATTGCCATTCCGGCCATCTTCGCGTTCTTCCTGTTCCGGAATAATTTGTCGCGCATCATCCGCGAGGCCGAAGCCCTCTATTCCGAAATCATGGATGCGCTGACCGGCAGCGGCAACCTGTTTGCCGAGGCCGAGCAGCCACCCCTCGGCCCCGAAGGTTGAACCCGGCGCGCGTGGAACGAGCCCCATGAAACTGCGCAAACCAGACGAGCCGGAGGCGGTCGTGGACATGACGCCCATGATTGACTGCGTCTTCCAGTTGCTCATCTTCTTCATGGTCTGCGCCACGATGAGCAAAGTGGACCAGACGCCGGAAGTCGCGCTGCCCATTGCGCCCAAGGCCGCATTGCAGGAAGACCTGCGCGGGCGCGGCGTGGTCAACATCGTGCCGCTGGGCACGCCCGTGGGCGGCACGGCCACCTCCGAGGACCAGCCCTTCATCATCGCCGGCGTGGTCACCGATGAACCCGGCCTGGTGAAGGCCATCAGCGAGCGCCGCCAGGCCGAGCCCGAGCTGCGCCTCTATATGCGCGTGGACCGCAACGCCGAGTTCAAGATCGTCAAGCGCGCCATCCGCGCCTGCGCCAATGCGGGAATCTTCGACATCATCTTTGGCGCCTTCCAAAGCGAATCGCCCGGCGGAGGCACCTGATGAAACTCCGGCATCATACCGAGGTGAAGGCCGAAGTGGACATGACGCCCATGATTGACTGCGTCTTTCTGCTGCTGGTCTTCTTCATGGTCTCCAGCACCTTCGTCAAAAAGGAGGCCGACATCTCGTTCGCGCTGCCCGGCACGGCCGAGCAGTCCGACTCCGTGGAGATTCCCGACGAGCAGATCATCCAAATCACCGAGAACGGCAACGTCTTTCTCAATGATCTGGAATATGACGCGCCGACCAGCTCCGAGATGCCGGAGCTGATCAAGACCCTGATCCTGTTCCGGCAAACCGCCGATGCCAACAAGGTGCCGGCCATGATTACCATCGCCCCGGAAGACCTGGTCAAACAGCAGCGGGTGGTGGATGTGCTCAACGCCTGCACCGCCGCCAAAATCGGCAACGTGACCTTCGCGGTCGGCAGCGAAGACGAGGACGGCTGATGCCCCGCCCCCGCCCAACGGAACGGCGCGGCGCCGGGTGGACAACACGCGGCGCGTGGAGAATGGTTGGAGTGGACGGGTGCCCGCCCGCCGAATGGTTCCGCCGGAGGCTGTCATGAAGGTTTTTGCCGTCTGGAGCGCGTTTTCAAAAGATACCGAGGTGGATCCCGCCGCCCGCAAGCGCACCATCCATGCCATCCTGATCTCGCTGGGCATTCACGTGGCGCTGGTGGTGATGGCGGTGTCGTTGACCATTCTGGTGATTTATCCCAAACCCAAAATGATGTTCGAGGGCAAGAAGTCGCCCTCCCTCCCCGCGCGCAAACTGGAGCACGCCATCCGCGTCAAGCAGATGCAAAAGCAAACGCGCAAGCCCCAGTTGCTGCAGCGCCTCGTCACCGAAGCGCCGTCCAAGGTGGCCCTGCCCGAAATGCCGCAAATGACCACCCCCGATGTCAAAAACCTGCGCGATACGCCGCTGATGAACTCGCGCGCCGGCTCCATCGGCGGCGTGGGCAGTGGCGGCGGCGGCGCCGGACGCGGCCTCACCGGCGGCATGGGCTACTCCGACACCAAGTTCTTCGGCGAAAACATCCGCACCCGCGCCATCACCATCTGCATGGATATTTCCCCCTCCATGATTGCCAAGGGCGTGACCCGCGACGTGCTTGATGAGTCCATCAAGATGCTCGAAAACATGAACGTGGGCACCAAGTTCAACATCGTGGTGTTCGTGGATGGCGGATTGTCCTTCGCCCCGCAAATGGTGTATGCCACGCAGGAAAACAAGCAGCGCGCGCTCGACTGGCTCAAGCAGCCGTTTAATGGCCGCCAGCAGGGCAACCTGCGCGGGTTCTCCGGCTCCACCCCCCACATGGCCATCAAAATGGCCGTCGAAATGGGCGCCGATACCGTGTTCGTGCTTTCCGATGACCCGCCCTACCTCAAGCAGGGCGACATGGAAACCGGCGTGGAAATCCCCACCCACATGCAGGACATCGAGAAATATGTGCGCGGCATCGAAAGCAGCACCGGCCGCTCCGTGCGCTTTTATCCCATCCTCTACAAGCCCTTCGAGAACGCCCGCGGCAAACAGGCCATTGATTACTACAAGGGCATCGCGCGCGCGACCGGCGGCAAATGCCGCGTCATTCCGCGCGCCCCCTAGACGCGGGCCGGCTTCATGTTGACCTTCCTCCACTCGCTGCCCGGACGGCTTGTCCTGGCGCTGGC
>CAZNGD010000257.1:0-3379 GCA_964572295.1 uncultured Verrucomicrobiota bacterium | reverse complement strand
AGCCTGTGGGCGTTGCCCCTCTACGGCATCCCGGCCACGCTGGCGGGCCTGGTGGCGTTGAATGTCGGCATGGCCGCTATTGCCAGACTCCCGGGATCACTTCGCCGGACGGCGCGATCCCGTTCGTGAGCCGGTTTTCCAGCACAAAAAAGCCCTGCCGCCGAATCAGCGCCTCGCCCGTTTGCGGCGAGTAGGTCGAGTCGCCGGGCGAGCTCGGAATGTTGCCCGTATAGACGTAGTGCAGCCCCTCTTCCCGCGCGATTTCCCGCGCCCGCACAATGCGCGCAATCGGCGTGGGCGGCAGATTCGCCAGCTTGTAGAGCGGGTGGAAGCGCGTGAAATGCAACGGCACATCCGGCCCCAGATTCTCCCGCACCCAGCGCGCCAGCGCGCGCACTTCCTCCTCGCTGTCGTTGAGCCCGGTGACCAGCAGATTCACGATCTCCAGCCACACCCCCTGCCCGTGAATCAGCTTCATGGTTTCCAGAATGGGCTCCCGGCTGCCGCCGGTCACCTCGGTGTAAAACTGGGGGCTGAACGCCTTGAAATCCACCTTGTAGGCATCAATGTACGGCAGCAGGGCGCGCAGCGGTTCCGGCTGAATATAGCCATTGCTGATCACCAGCGTTTTGAGGCCGCGCGCCTTCGCCAAGCGCGCAATGTCCAACATGTACTCATAAAAAATCGTGGGCTCGCTATAGGTGAAGGCAATCGCCTCCGCCCCGCTGCGTACTGCGGCCTCCACCACCTCCTCCGGCGTGGAATCGGTGGTGGGCAACTCGTCCGGCAACGCCTGCGAGATTTCCCAATTCTGACAGAACAGACAACGAATGTTGCACCCCGTTGTCGCCAGTGAAAATGCCCGCCCCCCCGGCAGCACATGATAAAACGGCTTCTTTTCAATCGGGTCCACGTGCCCCGCCGCAAGCTTGCCATAGACCAGCGAGTAAAGCGTCCCGCCGATGTTCTGCCGCGCGCGACACAGCCCCATGGCCCCCACCGGCAATCGGCACGAATTCGGACACAGCCGACAATGCACCATGCCATCCGGCAGTTTGTCGTACCAGCTCGCCTCATGCAGGCGGTTGGTATCCGCCGGAACCGGCGCGGTGACTTTGCCCATGAGGGTCGGTTTTTCGCGCACCCAAATCAGGCTCGCCGCCAAGCCCAGCACACCCAGCAGAAAAAGAGCTGCCAACGCCTTTTTCATGACCGCAGCATAGCATAAATAAGGAAGAGGATGCCAACCCCCAGCGCGCTCAACCGCGCCGCCCAGCGGAACTCCGCCAGCCGCCCCAGCCAACCCATCCCAATCAGCGGCAGAAAGTACAACGATGTCGCGCCAAAAAAGACCGCAAAATACACCAGGCCCTTGACCACGCTATGCAGCATGAACACATACGCCACCGACAGCAAAAAAGGCGGACACGCCTGCAAGCCCAGCAACAGCCCCAGCAACAGCGGCGCACTGGCCGCCCGCCGCGTACCCGCCGCGCAAAACGACCAGCGCGGCCGCCGAAAACCCAGCGCATAAAAAATCAGCACCAGCGCCATCAGCAGCATCCCCACCACCATGACGCGCTCCAGCCACGCCGCGCGGAACCGTTCGCCCAGCAGCCCCACCAGCGCCCCCATCAGCAAATATCCCGTCAGCCGCCCGCCCATCAGTTGCAGCCAAACCTTGACCGTCTGCCGCGCGCTCCGCTGCTCCGCCGCAAAAATCGGCAACAAAAATGGAAAACACGTCCCGCAGCAAAAAATCCCCGTCGCCAATCCCGCCAGCAGCGGCTCCACGATGACCTCGCGCCACAGCATCACGCCCCCGCCACCCCGCCACCCCCGCATCCCAATGGAAACGCCACTTTCACCGCATGACCTCGTTGGTACCCCGGAGAGGGATCGAACCTCCGACCTGCGGTTTAGGAAACCGCCGCTCTGTCCAACTGAGCTACCGGGGCCTGTTGCGCAGGATTCAACCACCAATGCGCCCACCGTTCAAGCTTGCGCTGGCGTCAAAACTTTTGATTGTCAAACCCGCCATGCTGGGGCAATGTGTCCCTCCGTTTCGTTGCCCCCATCGTCTAGAGGCCTAGGACGCCAGGTTCTCATCCTGGTAACACCGGTTCGAATCCGGTTGGGGGTGCCATTCGTTTTTTGCCGTCGGAAACATGCACTGCGAGCCCGTAAACACTGGATGAATCGGCGGTTCGAATCTCTCCGGATGCCGTCACCGTCACGTTGGAACCGCAGAGAGCCGTCAGGATCGCTTCGCGGCGGTTCGGGGCGGCATTGGCCAGCAAGCGCGGCAGGTCATCGAGAAGTGCCAGGGCGGCCCCGAATATGGAGTCAGCGTCAGTCACCGACACGGACAGGCGGCCCGCGATGGTGTTCGCCGTCTCGTGCTTGGCGATGATCTCCTTGCGTTTGGCGTCGTATTGCGCGCGGTTGATGGCCCCATCAATCAGCAGATCGGCCAGCTTCGACAGCCGCTCTTCAGCCATCGCCCGACCTTCTTCCGCTTCGCGCCGGTAGGCTTGAGCCTGCTTGGCCAAGTCCGCCGCCAGCTCACGGGCTCGCCGCCTGGCTATCGTCAACACGGGTATGGACGCGCCCCGCATCGAAAGCAGCCACCCGTCGAACGTCTGTTCCAGCACGGTTTGACGGTGCCGCGCGCCACATCCAATGCAGTGGTAGTAGTGGTGAAGGCCGTTGCGCCCACGTGACGATGACGCGGTGAGGCGCCGCCCGCATTCGCAGACCAGGAGGCCACGCAGGGGGAACTTCTGGCTGGCGCGCGGTCGTGGTGTCCACCGGGTCAGCAGCTCGTGCTGGACCGCCTCCCACGTTTCGATGTCCACGATTGGCGGCCAAGTGCCTTTGATGCGGTCTCCTTGGATGATGTGGAAGCCGGCATAGACCGGGGCGGACAGCGTTTCGCGCAGGTGGCCGCGCGGCATACGCAGCAGCTTGGCCAGCGCGCCAGTGTCAAAGACGCCAGAAGCCACCTGCTCGAACGCTAGGCGGACCCGTGCGGTGTCCTGTTGGTGATGGGCAAGGGATGGACAGCCATTAGCAGTCTTGGCCGTCACGTAGCCACGTGGCGGGCGTGTCGTCCATCCACCGCGCATCCGTGTGGCCAGCATCCCGTCAACCGTTCGCTTGGCCCGGACATCGTTGTCGAACTGGGCGAAGACTGCTAGCATTGCCGCCATCGCGCGCCCGGCAGGGTCATCCGTGATCTGTTCTGTTGCCGATAGCATCCGGACGCCCCACGATGACAGGCGAGACCGGTACACGACGAAGTCAGTCGCATTGCGCGACCACCGGTCAATCCGGTAGGCAACAGCCGCCGTCGGCTTGGTGTCGCGGCAGTGCGCCA
>CAZNGD010000256.1:0-3389 GCA_964572295.1 uncultured Verrucomicrobiota bacterium | reverse complement strand
CGCATCATTGGCCGCTGTAATCAATCATGACATTTTCATCCATGTTGATGAATGATTCAGGCTAGAGCTCAAATGTCTCCACGGGGCATTCCGGCAACGAGCGTTTGAAAACCCGCCCATACCATTTGGTCAGCAGCCGCGAATCCAGCACCACGACAATGCCTTCATCGGCCTGCGACCGGATCAGGCGGCCAAAGCCCTGCCGGAACTTCAGCACGGCCTCCGGCAGCGAATATTCGCGGAAGGGGTCGCCCCCCCGGTCCTTGATGCGCTGCAACCGCGCGGCCACCACCGGGTAATCCGGCACGGCAAACGGCAGGCGCGTGAGAATCACATTGCTCAGGGCATCGCCGCGCACATCCACCCCCATCCAAAAGCTGTCGAGGCCAAACAGCACGTAGCCCTCGTTCTTGCGGAATGTTTCGAGCATGGCGCGGCGCCCCAGTTTGCCGCCTTGGGCCAGCAACTCCAAGCCGGCATCCGCCAGCGGGGCGCGCAGCGTTTCCGCAGTGCGCTGCAGCAGCTCGGCGCTGGTGAACAGGGCAAACGCCCGCCCGTTGGTTTTCAGCGACCACCGCAACACGCCCTTGGCCACGGCCTCCGCAAAGGCTTCCTTGTCCTTGGGATCGGGCGCGTTGGTGGCGACATACAGCCGCATTTGCCGGGCGTGATCGAACGGCGAGCCCAAACAGAGCAGCTCGGTTTCCGGCGGCGCGCCGAGGCGATCACGGAAATATTCCAGCCGGCCGGCAACCGCCAGCGTGGCGCTGGTGAGGATGGCCGTTCGCAGCGCGCCAAACAGGAGGGTCCGCAACAGCGGCGCCACTTCGATGGGCGCGGAATAGAGCACGGGCAGACGGCGCCGGCCTTCGCGCTCCAACCAATAGACATGGTCCGGCATCGTCTGCTCCAAAAATGCCTCCAGCATCTTGGTCAGAGCCATCCCCTGCCCGCGCAGGAAGCGCAATTCCGCGCGGGAGTCTTCATCCTGCCCGGCCAAATCCTCGGCCAGCAATTCCAATTCGGTGGACAGTTCCCGCATCAATTCCGGAACATGGGTCACCAGCGACAACGGCTGGGCGACGACCTTTTGACTATCGTGCGGTCCCAAACCGACCAGGCGCGGCAACTCGTGGAACAGGTCGGCCACCGCAGTCCAGAGCGTGGTGACAATGCGGGCGGCCTTGGCGGCGCGCAAGTGGCCCAGCAGGCCCTTTTGAGTTTCGGGCACGAACAACCGGCGCAACCAATGCTCGTAGCCATAGGTGGATAGGCGCAGGCCGAGGTGTTCGCTGGCGGTATCCTCCACGGTGTGGGCTTCATCCAGGATCAGAGCCCCCACCTCCGGCAGAAAGGCCGCGCCCTCCTGCCGCAAGGCCAGATCGGCGAACAGCAGATGATGATTGGCCACGAGCAAATCGGCATCCTGCATCTGGGCGCGGGCGCGCTGCAGGAAACAGCGTTTACGCTCCGGACATTTGGCGCCAAGGCAGTTGCCATGCTCGGCGCAGACCGCGCCCCAGGCCTCGGCTGATGGTTCGCGACGCCATTCCTGCAGGCTGCCATCCTCCGTCCGGTCGGCCCACGCCCGGATGCGCTCCAGTTCTTCGCCCACGCCATCGGAAAACAATTCACGTTGATGACTCCGCGCCCGGGCCAACCGCCGCCGGCACAAATAATTCGTCCGGCCCTTGACCAGCACCGCACGGAAATCGAAACCCAAGCGTTCCCGCAGCACGGGCAGGTCCTTGCCCAGCAACTGTTCCTGGAGCGAGATGGTGTGGGTGGAGACCAGGACGCGGACCCCCTGCTGCCGCGCGTGCAACAGCAGCGGCACGAGGTAGGCCAAACTTTTCCCCACGCCGGTGCCCGCTTCCACAATGAGGTGCCGTTCGTCGGCCAACGCCGCCGCCACGGCATCGGCCATCTGCTGCTGTTGGGGGCGGGCCTCAAACTCGAAATCGCCGGTGGTGACATCCGCCAGCGCGCCTGTCGGCGCAAAAAATTCGCTCACCACCTCGCGCAGGGGGCGGGAATCAGGGGCGGGCGATTCCGAGTAAGGCGCAATCATACGGGCGGCAAACCTGATGGGGTGGCCGCCGCGCGAGCCGGCGGCCTATGGGCAATGACCACTCAGTCAGCGTGGTTACGGGGTCGGCGCGGTGAGCGGAGTTTCCTCGCCCATAACGGACGCTTCTTCCGCCGCGGGTTCCGCGACGGGCGCGGGCTCGGCCAGCGGGCCGACCATCTTGATCGTGGCCTTTTCGCGCAGCCCACGGACATAGTTGGCGGTGACTTGCTGATGGGCAATCAGCTTGAGCGCCTCCGTCAACCGCGCTTCGACATCGGCAAACGGCAGCAGTTGCTCTTCCTGCTCGCCCGTCACCTTGACGATGTGGAAGCCCACCGGCGATTCGATGACCTCGCCGATCTCATTGAACGCCTGGCCATACACGGCCTCCTCGAAGGCGGGCGCTTCGCGGCCGCGCGGAATCAAACCCAAATCGCCACCGCGTTCCGCGCTCAGGCATTCGGAACGTTCGCTGGCCAGTTGCGCAAAATCGGCGCCAGCGAGCAATTCCTGGCGAATCGCCTCGGCCCTGGCCCGCAGATCGTTCTTCAACGACTCCTCCGCGCCGGCGGGCACCCGCACCAGAATATGGGAAACCAAGCGGCCAGCCGGCTGGGTGAACTCTGCCGGATGGGCATCATAATACTCCTTCACCACCGTTTCCGTAATCGCGTTCAGCGCCTCGGCGAGCGGCTCCTTGATCATCTTGTTTTTGAAAATGTCCAATTGGAGATTTCGTTCCACCTCCTCGATCGGCAGCTTGGATTCCGCCAGCATGACGGAGAGCGAGCCGCCGGGGCCAAGGGCGGCTTCAATATCCTTCTTCCCCTTTTCGATTTCATCGCGGGTGATGATGGTTTTGGCGCGCTCCATTTCGTTGCGCACCAGTTGGCGCACCACCAGGCCCTCAATGGCCTCACCCATCAGGCGGGCTTGGATGCCCGGGATTTGATCGGCGGGGATATTGGGCGGAACCTGCGCGAAGAGCCGATTGGCCTCCCGCTGCACTTGGCCAGCCGTAATCCCGGTTTGGTCCACCCAAATCGCGACATCATCCGGATTGATTCTGCTGGGTTTGACAACCTGCGCGTTTTTCTTGCCGCAGCCCACGCCCCAGACCATTACCACCACCATGAGTAGCCGCCAGAAATGTTTCATGCCCTGCTTCCTTTCACCAAGCGCCACGCTTGGGTTGAATTTGAATCCTCATTTTCCCGCGCCAGCCGGCAAAAATCAAGCCGCAATCCGCCGGGTGCCGCCGGGCCGCATTGCCTCATAAAACATGACACCGACGGTTTGTAGCGGTGAGAGGGAGAAA
>CAZNGD010000255.1:0-3392 GCA_964572295.1 uncultured Verrucomicrobiota bacterium | reverse complement strand
CCCCCCCCGAGTGCGGCTACCACATGTCAGAAAATGCCCTGGCGCCCCGCTTTTCCCCCCCTCATACGTTGATGTGCGTGCGCAATTTTTTCAACGCCACCGCGCCCAATGTCAGGCTGTGGTCACTGCCCTGAAAAAGCAGCCGGGTGGTGCCATCGTCCTCCAGCCGCACCATTTTCACTTCGGCCACATTGACGATGGTGGAACGGTCCAGCGCCCGAAAGAGCTTGTGCGGCAGCATAAAGCGCCATTCGCGCAGCGGGCGGTTGTGCAAAAACTCGCGGCCATCGCGCACCAGCACCCGGGTATAGACCCGTTCGCCCACAATCGCCTGCAACTCGCGCACGCGAATCATGTGGAGTTCGTCGCCCACCTTGAAACTTTGCATGTCGTTCGGTTCCAGCCCGCCTTCGGTCTGCGCGGCGGCGCGCTCCCGCAACCGGTCGAGCGCCCGGGACAGGGGTTCTTCGCTGACCGGCTTGAGCAGATAATCCAGCGCGCCCACCTCGTAGCCCTTGATGGCATAGTGCGGGTGCGAGGTCGTGATCACCACCAGCGGCCGGTGCTGGGTCTGCTCCAACGCCTTGTACCCCTTTTGACGGCCAAGGTGAATATCCAGAAAAATGGCATCGGGCCGTTCTTCATCCAGCAGCCGCACCGCTTCGTCCAACGTGGTGGCTTCGCCGACCACCTCCACATCGGGGTGGTCCTCCAGCAGCGTTTTCAGATTGAGCCGGTCAATCTCCGCGTCTTCGATGATGAGAATGCGCATACGGGGAATCAGGTTATCAGTTCAGCCCCGTCCATTCCACCCGGAAATGCGCGCCGCCTGTTGGCCGGTTTTGCGCGTGGACCCGCCCGCCGAGCAGCCGCGCGTTGGTTTGCACCACATACAGCCCCAGGCCCACCCCGTGCTCCAGGTCGGCCACCGGCTGCGTGCCGGCGGAAAACGCCTCAAAGGGGCTGGTGCCCATGTCGGGCGCCAACCCTTCGCCCTCGTCCCACACATCGCAGGCAAACATCTCCGGCGTGCGGGTAAAGCGCACCGTCACCTCCCGGCCCGCCGGGGTGAATTTGACGGCGTTATGCACCAGATTGATCAGGATTTGCGCCAGCCGCGCCGGGTCGCTCGTCAAGGTGGCCCCGACCAGCTCTTCCGCCTCCCAGCGCAACCGCACCTGGTGCGCTTCGGCTATCGGCTGCAGAATATCGCGCATTTGCTGCGCCCATTCGGCCAAGTCCACCGTGCGCCAATGCACCCGTGGCTGGCCGCCTTCCGTGGATGAAATGTCCAGCAGGTTGGTCAGCAGCATATTCAGGTGCCGCCCGCCCGCGCGGATCTGTTCCAGCATCCGCAGAAAATCCTCCGGCAGGCCGCGCCGCGCCCCCAGCCGCACCATGGCCTGCGACAACCCCACCAGCGCGCTGAGCGGCGTGCGGATTTCATGGCTCATGCTCGCCAGGAACAGCCCCTTGGCATAATTGGCCCGCTCCGCGGCTTCCTTGGCCGCTTCCAGCTCGCTTTGCCGCTGCCGCAACTCTTCTTCCGCCCGCCACAACTCCGTGACGTTCGCGCAGGTGCCGCGCAAGGTCTGGGTGCCGGAAATGCACTCGCCGCGCATATCAATGCGCCGCCGCTCGCCGTTCGCCAGCCGAATCGTGAATGCCGCGCCAAACGGAACTCCCGTCGCCAAACAGTCCGCCAGTTCCTGCTGCAGCCGGGCGCGCGATTCCGGCTCAAACATGGCATGCAATTCCGCCGTGGCGGGGGGGGGCTGGTCGGAATCCAAACCAAAAATCCGGTACAGCTCCGTGGACCACTCCCGCATGCTCGATGTCGTGTCATAGGTCCAGTTGCCCACGTGCGCGATGCGCTGCGCCTCCGCCAAGGCCGCCTGCCGCGCTTGCAGGTCTTCCGCCGCCCGCTTGCGCTCGCTGATGTCGCGCGTCACCCCGTGGATTTCCACCCGGTTGGTCTGCGGATTCAGCCAATACCGCACAATGGCCTCCGTATGCACGATGGTGCCATCCTTGCGCGGCTGGGGAACTTCCTCGGTGATGAAGGAACTGAAAGCCTGGCCACTGGCCCGCAGCGATTCCGCCAAATTCCGGGTGCTCTCCCAGAATTGGCGCGCCTGTTCAGGACTCATCGCCGCATCCAACGGCTCGGCCATCACCTCTTCCGGCGTGTAGCCGCGCAGTTTTTCGACGGACGGGCTCACGTAGAGAAAACGCAAGGTCTCCGCATCCAGAATCCAGATCACGTCCTTCATGTTTTCCGCCAGCAGGCGGAACTTCTGTTCTGCGGCCAACCGCGCGTCCTGCGCTTCGCGCCGCTTGGTAATGTCGCGCACCACCACCAGATATTCCGCCGCGCGGTCCGCCACCAACGGCAACGCGGCGATGGCCAGCTCAAACCACCGCGCCCCCCCGTCGGGCTGCGGCAGGGAATAAATGCTGCCCCGATGCTCGCCATGCGCCTCCGCCTCCGCCAGCGCGGCCATCAGAATGCGGGCGGCCTGCTCCGGCAGCACGGCGCTCACCTTCTGGTACAGCAACGTGACCGGCGGCACATGGAGTAGGTCTTGGGTGGCCGCATGGAACTCCAGAATCGTCCCCGCCGCATCCATCCGGAAAACAATGTCGGGAATGGCGCGCAACATGGTTTCCAACCGCTGCTGATTTTCCAGCAGGCGTTGATTGGCCTCGGCCAGCTCGCGCATCGCCGCGCTCAGCTCCGTGGTCCGCGTCGCCACTTGCCGTTCGAGCTCCGCCGTTTGCTCCTGCAGCAACAGATCGGCCCGGGCCTGCGCAAGGGCGCGACTGAGCTGCTCCTGCCGCAGCCGGTCGGCCATCGCCGCCTGGAACAGGAGAAAGCCCACCAGCAACCCCACCGTCGGCAGGAGATTGTTCGGCGTGAAGGTCGGCCACCAGCGCCAATCCTGGCCAAGCTCCAGCACCACCAAAACCCAGAACACCCACCACGCCAGCACATAAAACCGCGCCGTGCGGTTGCCGCGCCGCCACGCCATGATTCCGATCGTCAGCGATGCCGCCCCGGCCACCAGCGACACCGTATCCATCACCGCCTGGCGCAGCGGGAACGAACCCGCCGCCATCCACACCACCAGCCCCCCCATGAGCACCATCCCCCACCGCAAACCGCGATCCACCCGCGGCCATTCCTCCGCCAGCGAAAAAAACCACCGCAAATAGGCCAGCAGCGCGATAACCGCCAGCCCGTTGAACACCAGTTGCCCGTTGTGCATCGCGTAGCGCCACCCCGGCCACTCCCAATGCCGCCAAAAACCCGCCGCCCCCATCAGCAGCAACCAGACCATCGCCGCGCTCACCGCGTACGTCAAAAAGCCCCAGCTTCGGGTGAACAACGC
>CAZNGD010000254.1:0-3421 GCA_964572295.1 uncultured Verrucomicrobiota bacterium | reverse complement strand
GCGAGAGGAAAACCCGATGGTCAGGAGAATCGTTTCACGGGCGAAAAGACCGCCCACTCCCCGATCATCAATCTGCGGGAAGGTACCAGTTTCGTAAATTAGGGTTCCTCGCTGTTTTCAGTGGCTGGAAAACCCCGCCTTGGGCGGGGGAATGGCTGCTGACGCAGCCAAACACGGCATCAAAGGCGCACGAAGATGGATGCATCAAACACGCCATGAATGGATAACGCAATGCCATGCAGTCAATGTCAGCCTTCAAAGCCCGCTTCATACGCTTGCCCCGGTCATTCTCATGACCGTTTCGTCAAGCATCAGCCACTGGAAATAGCGAAGAACCTAAATTAGTCGCCGCTGAAAAAGCATATAAATAATTGTAAAGGGGTCAGTTTCATATTTTAATAATATCTTGACGAAGGATGGCCGGGTTTGGTGTAAGCGCGGCATGGCGCGGAAACGAAGAGTTCAATACGCAGGCGCGGTTAATCATGTGAGCAATCGCGGGGATCATCAGCAGGCCGTGTTTCGCACGGAAGGACCGGCCTTGTTTTCTGGATACGCTGGGGGTGGTGTGCGGCCGAACGGGGTGGCGGGTGCACCCCTGCACATGGGGACGGCCATCAACATTTCGCAACTACTGCGGCGGACGGAACGTAGCGCCAAAGGAATGCCCGGAACCACCGAATGGAAAACCATAACAAGTATTAATATATGTAACTGACCCCTTTTCTGACCCCTTTTCTCTGACCCCTCTATAATTAAGGGCGTGGCGGCATCAGTTCAAAATACCGATTCCATCCTGTAATTCTTTGAAAAAGTGAATCTTCAATCACAAATCGCCTACTCTCCCTGCCGTCTCTGCCCGCGACAATGCGGCGTTGACCGCCTTGGGGGCAAAATCGGGGGGTGCGGCGAGACGGCGCAACTCCGGCTTGCCTCGTGGGGCCCGCACATGGGCGAAGAGCCATGCTTCACCGGCACGCGCGGTTCCGGCACCATCTTTTTTACCGGCTGCTCCTGCCACTGCCTGTTCTGCCAGAACTGGCAGATTTCCAATGGGCATGGCGCTGGCCGCGTGGTCTCCGCCGAGGAGTTTCACCGCATTGCGCTGGGCCTTGTGGAATGCGGGGTGCACAATTTGAACTTCGTCACGCCCGACCATTTTTGGCCGCACATCGCGGCGCTGTGCCGCCGTCTCCGGGATGATGGCGTGCTCATTCCTTTTTTGTTCAATTCGTCAGGCTACCAGTTGCCCGTCATGGTTGCGGAATATGCCGCGCTCATGGATATCTTCATGCCCGATTTTAAATTCGCCGCTCCCGCCCTCGCGCGGCAGGTTCTTCGCGATGAACGTTATCCGGAAATCGCCCTCGAGGCCTTGCGCATCATGGTGGCCGAAAAGGGATTTTTGGAGCCCTTGGATCCCAGCGGCCAACATCCGGCCCAGCGCGGCGTGCTGGTGCGCCATCTGGTGCTGCCGGGCCACGTGGACAATACCTTGCGCGTACTGGATCTGCTGCGCGAGGAATTCGGCCGCTGGCTGCCCATTTCCCTGATGAGCCAATACAAGCCCACCCCCGCCACGCGCAGCCAGGCTCCTTTTGACCGCCACTTGACGCACGAGGAATACCAAACCGTGCTGGCGCACGCCGCCGAGCTGGGCTTCGAGAATCTGCTGGTTCAACCTCTCGCCACCACCGATGACTTTTTGCCCGACTTCCAGCGGCCCAAGCCCTTTCGGGGAAATCCGTAGGGCGGCGGCGCGCTCAATATTTGCGGCCAAGCACAATGCAGTTGAACAGCGCGCGCCCCACTTGGTCACGGGTCAAAAACTCGTTGCTGCCCGGCATTTCATGCAACGAAACCACCGTTTGCCGCAACAGATCATAGGTGCGGATGGCCAGCGCCTGATGCTCCCATAACGCGGGGTTGTCCAAATCGAGGTCCGACGCAAACCGCACCAGGAGCTTCTTGTCCTCAATGAACGCCCACAACTCATTGGCCACGGGGGATAGCGGCGCCACATGCACGATGTGGCCCCCCACATTCGGCGCGTCCGGATCCAGATGGAAATGCGTCAACAACGCCTCGCGCAAGTGTCCGCGCAGGGCATCATTCGGATACTGCGCCCGCGTGCGCATCTCGAACAAGTACTCCTTTATTTTCGCCAGCTCAACGGTCACCCCGACCGCGTCCGGCGCCCGCGTCAGCGCTTCACTCTGGCGCTCCACATTGATGATCCGAAACGTGGCGCTCGTGACCACCACGCCCCACTCCTCAATGGAATAATCCGCTTTCTTGACGCGCACCGTCACGTTGAACAGCGGCAGCGCAACTTCCGCCAGTTGACTGCGATCGCCGGGATCCAGCTCCATCGTCAACGGGCGCACCCAGAACGGAAATTGCCGAATCCCCGCCAGCCCTTCGATGTCGCTCTCGTCCAGATACCAGCGATACAGGTGCCCCATGAGATCATACAGATAGGTCTCCGCCAGCACCGCGGCGGGCGGCGGCGCGGGGGCCGGCAACGCCGCCGGCAACGTGGCATCCGGCGGCGCCGCCGACAACCGACCAGCCCAAATCCCCAACAACAGCGCCCAACGCAGCATTCTCATCGTGGTTCCTTCCGCAGTGTAAAAAACCGATTGCCTCCCAGCGCGCCGTGCAGGGAATCCGGGATCATCACAAAATTGCCGCCGGGATCATAAAAATCCTGATCCGTCATCCAGGCATACGCCCGGCCCGTCACGGCCAGTCGATTCACCACCGTCAATCCCGCGTAGCGATCCGCGCCGGGAATCCCGCCCGCCAGATAGGCATTGGCCAGCCCTTGCGCAAAGTTCAGCAGACCGGCAAATCGTCCCGGCGCCTCGCCGCCGTTGGCGATGCGCAGCAAATTCGCCAAGCGCACCGTCACGCGCGGCTCAACATCCGGCTGCCCGTCCGCATTGCGAAAAAATCCTTCGCATTGGTTCGGCGCCGTGATGACCTCCAAAATGTCGTCCGAGTTCACCGCGCAAATCTGCTTTTGGGAATAACCGGTGGGCACATGGTGAATGCGGGAATGCAGCACCCACAGGATGGACAGCATCGCCGCCTTGGTATCCATTTCGCTGACATAGCCCCGCTCGCCAGGGAAGGCGGCCTCATTGATCAGCAGTCGCGCCAGATAACCGGCCGGCGTGGAGATGGCCTCCACGGTGGCGAATTGCGCTGCGGCCCCCATCGCCATCGTCAGCAGCAACCCAATGGCAACGCACTGTATGTTCTTGGCTCTCATCCGGTCGCAATCTCTCCGGCTGCTGGACGTTGGCAGCCCAACCCGCCACGCATCCACCCGGCAACAGTGGCGCGCCTGGCAGGTCTCGAACCTGCGACCCTGGGATTAGAAATCCCATGCTCTATCCAACTGAGCTACAGGCGC
>CAZNGD010000253.1:0-3429 GCA_964572295.1 uncultured Verrucomicrobiota bacterium | reverse complement strand
GCGAATGGGCGGGGCGGGTTTCATGCGGTGGGTATTCGGGGGCGGGACTATACGACAACGCGGGCAATTGACAACTGTTTAGCGCCGCGCCCGCTTTTTTTTCGTCGCGGATTTTTTCTTGCACAAGCCGCACGCGCAGCCCATGATGCGCGCCCGTTTTGAGTGAGCGCCCCCGGTGTTGCCTAGACATCGGGGGTCTCTCTATCGGACAGACAGGCAAGGCACATGGCTAGAACAATCCCCCTTTCACAGGTGCGCAACATCGGCATCATGGCCCACATTGACGCGGGCAAGACGACGGTGTCGGAGCGCATTTTGTTTTTTTCCGGCAAGACCCACCGCTTGGGCGAGGTGCACGACGGCGCGGCCACCATGGACTTCATGGTGCAGGAGCGCGAGCGCGGCATCACCATCCAGAGCGCCGCCACCACGCTGGAGTGGAAGGGCCACCCCATCACCCTGATTGATACGCCCGGCCACGTGGACTTCACCGTGGAAGTCGAGCGGTCGCTGCGGGTGCTCGATGGCGCCGTGGCGCTGTTTTGCGCCGTCGGCGGGGTGCAGCCGCAGACCGAAAAAGTCTGGCTGCAATCCGAAAAATACGCCGTGCCCAAAATTGCCTTCGTGAACAAGATGGACCGGGTGGGCGCGGACTTCTTCGGCGTGGTGGGCGAGATTCAGGCCGAGCTCGGCTGCAACGCCGTGCCGGTGGTCATGCCGCTGGGCCGGGCGGATACCTTCCGCGGCATCATTGACCTCGTGGCCATGCAGGCCATCTATTACGACGACCCGGAAAGCACCGCCTTCCGCGTGGCGGACATCCCCGCCGACAAGCTGGAAAAGGCCCGCAAGTGGCGCGCCAACCTCGTCGAAAAATGCGCCGAGCAGGATGACGAACTGCTCGAAAAGTTTTTTGCCACCGGCGATCTCACCGCCGACGAAATCTGGCGCATTCTGCGCCGCGCCACCATCGCGCGGAAAATTGTGCCGGTCTATTGCGGCGCGGCCTTCAAGAACAAGGGCGTGCAGCATCTGCTGGATGGCGTGGTCAATCTGCTGCCCGCCCCGGACGAAATCCCGCCCATTATTTCCGCCACCGAAATGGACGAAACCGTCATTCAACTCGAACCCGCCGACGATTCGACCTTTAGCGCGCTGGCCTTCAAGGTGGTGACCGACAAACACGCCGGCAAGCTCACCTATCTGCGCGTTTATTCCGGCACGCTCACCTCCGGCCAAAGCGTGCTGAACAGCACCCAGGGCAAGCGCCAGCGCGTCGGCCGCATCCTGCGCATGCACGCCAACCACGCCGAACACCTTGCCATGGCCGCCACCGGCGACATCGTCGCCGTGGTCGGGCTCACCCAAACCCGCACCGGCGACACCCTCTGCGCCGAAGAACGCCCCATTCTCTTGCACTCCATCTCCTTCCCCGCCCCCGTCGTGGCCATCTCCATCATGCCCGACTCCACCGCCGACAACGAAAGACTCTCCGCCGCCCTCCACAAGCTGGCCGAGGAAGACCCCACCTTCACCGTCGGGTTCGACCCCGAAACCAGCGAAACCATCATCTCCGGCATGGGCGAGCTGCATTTGGAAGTCATCGTGGACCGCCTCAAGCGGGAGTTCGGCGTGGCCGCGCAAGTCGGCCGCCCCGAAGTCGCCTATCGCGAAACCGCCACCCGGAGCGTGGAAGGCCAATACAAGCACATCAAGCAAAGCGGCGGCCGCGGGCAATACGCACACGTCTGCCTGCGCTTGGAGCCCCTGCCCGCCGGGACCGGCTTTGAGTTCGTCAACGAAGTCGTTGGCGGGCGCATCCCCGCCAACTATATCCCCTCCGTCCAGAAAGGCGTGGTCAAAGCCATGCTCAGCGGCCCCTACGCCGGTTATCCCATTGTGGACATGCGCGTCACCCTCACCGACGGCTCCTATCACGACGTGGACTCCTCCGACTTCGCGTTTCAGGAAGCCGGTCGCGCCGGCTTCAAGGAGCTATTCTTGAAAACCCAGCCCTTCCTGCTCGAACCGGTGATGTCGGTCGAAGTCACCACGCCCGAAGAATTCATGGGCGCCGCCACCGGCAGCATTTGCCAGCGGCGCGGGCGGATCGAAACCATGGAAGAAAAAGGCGCGCACAAGCTGCTCGATGGCATCGTGCCGCTGGGCGAAATGTTCGGCTACGCCACCGTCCTGCGCAGCATCAGCCAGGGCCGCGCCAACTTCTCCATGCAGTTCGAACGCTACGAAGCCGTACCCGCCGCGCAAGCCGAGCAAATCATCAAAGCCCGCCGCGCCGCCAACAAAATCCGTTAAGCCAGCCGCCGCGCGCCGCCGCCCCGCCCCAGCGTAAAATCTTGCGGCAACGCCAGATGCGTAAAACGGTCTAATTAATCGTTTTTTAATGATAAAAAACGCTTGACTCGCCCATGCCCATCCCGTATTTTTCGTACCGTGCTGATAGTTTTGCGCACCAGTGTAAATAAAAAGAAATAAATTAACCAAGGAGTAGATAATGAAAAAGGTACTCGTAGCATTGACGATCGGATTGCTTGCGGTTTCCGCGATGGCCCAACAAGGCACCACTTATAACTGGTGGGACACTTACTTGACCATTGCTGGTCAGCAGTTTGATGTCACCACATGGTCCAACGATTCCAGCAACGGCACCGACCTGGGCGTTTTGGATTTGGCCGGATTCGTGTTCTCCGTTTCCGCGGTGAACGGGAATGTCTGGAGCCAGGCGCAAGATCGCGGTGGCATGAACATCTTCTTCAACACCTTCGTCAACAGCACCGCAGATGCCGCCAACCATGATTGGTGGACCGGCGAGTTGACGCATGTCGAGGGCAACAACTACACGGCGACGGCGGGCGCCTCTGGCCCGATCGGCGCGGTCACGCTGCAGGACGGCGATATCGTCGGCATTAATTTGTGGGCCAAGACCTACGGCACCAGTGGCGATGAGTGGTTGAGCGCCGATGGCGGCAACTACAATGCGTACTTCACCGTCGGCGCGACCCCGGTTCCGGAGCCCGCGACGATGGGCCTTCTGGGCCTCGGCGCCTTGGCCATGGTCATCCGTCGCAAGATGAGCAAGTAATCCTTTCCATGGGATGAAACGAAGAGCGGCCCCCCGGCCGCTCTTTTTTCATGCCCACACCCCGCCGCGGAATCCCGCCCCGGATATTTTTCCACACCGTGGAACATCCCGCCCCTGCGGAATAAACTTTTTTCCACGGTGTGGAAAAAATGGACGGCGAAAACACGGATTTTTCCACAGTGTGGAATTATATTTTCCACACCGTGGAAAAGTGGCGATTCGCCTGAATCAACCCCGCGCCAAATCCCCCCCAGATGCCAGACCGCCCCGGCAAATCTGCATCGCCACCCTGCGCCCCCCCACAACGCCGCAGATGGTCTGGTCCC
>CAZNGD010000252.1:0-3438 GCA_964572295.1 uncultured Verrucomicrobiota bacterium | reverse complement strand
AATTGGAATTCGCCCGAAGGGTATCCGCCGCGGTCCACAGGTTTCTTTCAATGGCTTCTATGTGTTCGAGCTGCGGCATCCGATTTTCCTGTTGTTGATCGTATTAACTGAATCCGCAGTGTAGTAGACCTCCTTGACTCTGTCAGCCGGAAAACCATTGCCCAGACTCCCCTTCACTCACTCATCCTCTCGGCGGATGAGGTTGAAAAGGGAGCACAAAAGTAGGGGGGGGGGGCGGGTGCAAACGGCTTGACCTGGGGGGGCGCGAAGTGGTGCAATCGGGTTTGGAGGGTCGGGTGACCCGCCAAATTGGAGCATTGAACAGCAAAAAGGGAACACATGAAGAGGCAACTGGTTGCGTTGTTGGTGTGGGGTGGGTTTGTGTCGTCGGGCTGGGCATTTCAAGCCGGGGCGGTGGCAGGGGATCTCGATGGGGGGAGTATACCCGTGGCGTTTCAGGCGTCGCTGGGGGTGCTGAATGGTCAGGCGAAGGAGCATGTGTATGATTACGATGCGCCAGGGGGGGGGGCGGCGGCAGTTGAGTCGGCTGGACTGGGACCTGAAGGGTGTGGCCATGGGCGGGGTGAATGGTTCGGTGCGCCTGCTGGATGCGCTGACGATTAATGGCGGGATGTGGGTGGCGCTGACGAAGGGGAGCGGCGAAATGGAGGATTATGATTGGTTGCTGCCGGATAACGCGGACTGGACGCATTATTCGCTGTCGGATGCGGATGTGGAGGAGGGCTACATTTTTGACCTGAATGTGGCGTGGGATTTTCGTCTGCACCGGGATGTGACGGCGCGCGCGGTGGCGGGCTATAAGCAGAATGGCTGGACGTGGAATGATCGCGGGCAATATGTGCTGTATCCGGAATACGGCTACGTTCCGCAGGATTTGGGCGGGGCGCACATGATCCAGTATGAGCAGGAGTTTCGCATGCCGTACCTGGGCGCGAGCGCGGATTGGACCATGGGCAGTTTTACGCTGTCGGGCTATGTGACGTGGAGCCCGCTGGTGGCGGCGGATGATTGGGATGCGCATCTGGCGCGCGAGATGTACTTTCATGAGAGTTTCTCCGGCGGCGACATGCTGGGGGCGGGGGTTGCGGCGCGCTATGACTTTACCGGGGGCTCCCTGCAGGGCTTGTTCCTGACGGCGGCGCTGGATTATCAGCGGATTAGCCGGATCGTGGGCGATATGGAATGGGTGGATGCGTCCACGGGCGAGTTTGGCGGGGAACGGGATAATGTCGGCATCGAGAATCGCTTTGTGGTGTTCTCGGTGGGCGGCGGGATTAGTTTCTAGAGGGCGGAACAGAAAAAGGCGACGCATGAACAGAATCTGGATTCGAGGCCGGGCGTGGTGTCTGGCGGGACTTTGGCTGGCCATTCAGGCTCAGGCGCAATCCATGGAACCGGCGGCGCCCGCCCCGGCGGCCCCGGATGCGGCGGGGCTGTGCGCCACGCTGGCGGAAGGCGAACGGCTGCTGGCGGAGAATCATTTGCCGTTGCCGGATGCGGCGGCCAGGGGTGCGTTGCTGGAAGCGTTGCTGCGGGCCAGCGAGCCCACGGTGGTGTTTGTGGACGAGGATGAGTTGTCGGCGCGCTGCCAAGAGGAGATGCCGTTGGAATGGGCGCTGGGGTTGACGCTGGTGGAAATGGAAGACAGCCTGCCGAAGATTGTCGCGGTGGCGGCGGAGTCGCCAGCGGCGGCGGCGGGCATTCTGCCGGGCGAGTACGTCCAGAAAATCGGCGAGCAGGCGCTCAACACGGGCGCGCCGCTCAAGCAGGTGCGGAGTCTTTTGCTGGCGGGTGAGGAGCCGGAGTTGGCGGTGACGATTCTGGATGCGGCGGGGCAGGGGCGCCCGCTGACGCTGGCGCGGACCCGTGGCGAGCGCACGGCGTTGACGGTCATTGAGGATCTGCCGGTGGGCATGGGGTACATGCGGGTGGCGGGCCTTTTCACCGGCGCGGGCGCGGAGATTGTGGCGTGTCTGGACCGGTGGCAGGCGGCGGGCAAAATCGGCGCGATTCTGGATTTGCGCGAGGCGGACGGCACCGCCGAGGCGGATGTGGCGGTGGTGGCCGCCCGGTTTGTATCGCGCGGCGAGATGCTCTACACCATGGGCGACCGCCAGGGGCGGGAAATCAAAACCGTGAAGGCCAGCGCGCCTGCTTCGCCGACGCTGCCGCTGATGGTGTTGGTGGATGGCGAAACCTGCGGCGCGGCGGAGCTGCTGGCGGCGGTGTTGAGCGGCAGTGTGCAGGGGGCCATGGTCATTGGCCAGGAGACCGCGGGCGACCCGCTGATCCGTGAAGCCAAGCCGCTTTCCACCGGGCGCCATGCCCTGCTGGCCACGCGCCAGCTCAAGACGGCCAATGGCGCGGTGTATGCCGGCGCGCGCGGGGTGCAGCCGGATGTGGTGATTAGCGCCGCCGCCTTGCACGAAACTTTTTATGAGCCCGAAACCCCGGTGTTGCGCAAGGGCAAGACCCTCTCCGAGGAGGAAAAGGATGACCGGGCGCTGCGGGACCGCACCCGGCACGATGCCTTTTTGCGCCGCGCCACCGATGTGCTGCTGGGCCTGAAGGCGCTCGGCTATGGCCGCCAATAGCAGCTCAGCGGGCATTCTGCCGGCCACCCCCGCCAACATTCGCCACGCCGCCGCCGCCTTGCGCGCGGGCGAATTGGTGGGCCTGCCGACGGAAACCGTGTACGGCGTGGCGGCGGCGGCCGACAACCCGGCGGCGATGGCGCGGCTGTTCCGCGCCAAGGGGCGCGATGAAAGCAAACAGGTGGCGCAGTTGGTGGCCGACCTGGCCGGCGTGAGCGCGGCGGGGATCACGGTGAGCGATTTGACCCGACGGCTGGCGGCGGCGTTTTGGCCCGGCCCCCTCACGCTGGTGCTTCCCGATGCTGCCGGGCAATGGCGCGGGTTTCGGTCGCCCGCGCATCCGGTGGCCCAGGCTTGGCTGCGCGAGCTGGGCGGCGTGCCGCCTGCCGTCACCAGCGCCAACCGTAGTGGCGAGGCTCCGGCGGGCAACGCGGCGGAAGCCTGGGCCGCCTTGGCGCCGCATGTGGTCATGGTGCTGGATGGCGGCCCCGTCACTGGCGGGCAACCCAGCACGGTGGTCCGCGTGGCGGGCGACGCGGTGGAAATCCTGCGCCCCGGCCCCATCGCGGCGGCACAACTGGCGGGCATTGCCGGAATACGGCTGCAGACGGCATGAGGGGCGCGCGCGGGGGCAACGGGTTCCGGCGGTTCACCCGGCGGCAGATAAACCAGCCGCAGGGCCGGGTGGGGGATTGTCGGCGGCCTGCGGAATGGGCTATACTGGCGGGCCTATGAGCTTTTTGGGCTACATTGGCGCGGGTGTTCGGGCGCGTTGGAGCCGCCTGATGCGCTTGGCGGCCATCGTTTGGGCGGTTCTGTGGCA
>CAZNGD010000251.1:0-3450 GCA_964572295.1 uncultured Verrucomicrobiota bacterium | reverse complement strand
GGGTGCGCCAAATCAGGATGGTGCATCACGGCGGCATCCCCCGTCGGTGAATGCGCCGCCACCAGCCAAATGGAAAGCGGGCGGACACAACGGGTGAGCAGCTCCCCCTGCTCCACGTAGTTGCGCGCAACCTGGGCGGAGTCGAACGCATCTTCGTCGAGCAGGCCTTGGAAGTTGGTGAACGTGAACAACGCGGCGATGGCGCAGGCAAACAGCACAAACAGCACGGCATGGATCACCTTGCGGCCGGCCCCCTGATCCATCTGGAAAATGAGATTTTGTACCTTGGATTCAAATGCAAGCGCCATGGGATCCGCCTTGGGTTAGTCGTTACTCCGGGAGCGTAGACCAAATTGGTTCAGTTTGCGATGTAATGTGCGGCGGCTGATGCCGAGGTGCCGCGCCGCCTGGGTGCGGTTGCCCCGGTGTTGCCGCAGCGCGTCTTCAATGAGCTGCCGCTCGGTATCGCGCAGGACACGGCCGGCGCGGGTGGTGTCGCCACGGGAATCGCCGCTTCCTTGCGTCACGGTGGCGGGCACATCGTGGAGGGTCAGCTGGCCGCTGCTGTTCAGCACCACCATCCGTTCGATCACGTTGCGCAGTTCGCGCACATTGCCGGGCCAGGCATAGGCGCTCAGCGCATCCATGGCCTCCGCCGAGAGCGTCGGCACGGGCTTGCCGTTTTCCGCCGCCAGCGTTTTCAGATAGTGCTGGGTCAGCAGCACGATGTCGCCATCGCGCTCGCGCAGCGGCGGCAGGGACAGGCTCACGACATAGAGCCGATAAAACAGGTCCTCGCGGAACTTGCCGGCGGCCACGAGTTGGCGCAGGTCCTTGTTGGTGGCCGCCACCAATCGCACATTGACGGTGACGGTCTGCGTGCCGCCCACCCGCTCAAACGAACGCTCCTCCAACGCCCGCAAAATCTTGACCTGGAGCGCGGGTTCAATTTCGCCGATTTCATCCAGGAAGAGCGTGCCGCCATCGGCCAGCTCGAAGCGTCCCCGGCGACGCTCCACCGCGCCGGTGAAGGCGCCTTTTTCGTGACCGAACAATTCGCTTTCGAGCAGGGTCGGGGCCAATGCCGCGCAGTGCACCGGCACAAAGGGGCCTTCGCGCCGCGGACTGCCCTGGTGCAGCGCGCGCGCCACCAGCTCTTTGCCGGTGCCGCTTTCGCCCTGAATCAGGACGGTGGCTTTGGTGGGTGCCACATGGCGGATGGTGTCAAAAACCGCCTGCATGGCCGGCGATGTGCCAATGATGTTGGCAAACCCATACTTGGAATCCAGCTCCGCCCGCAGCCGCTGATTTTCCGCGCCCAGTTGCCGTTCGGCCAGCGCCCGGATCAGCAGCAATTCCAGGCGATCCAGATTGACCGGCTTGGCCAGAAAATCATACGCGCCGCGCTTCATGGCTTCCACGGCGGTTTCCACATTGCCATAGGCGGTCAGCATGATGACGATGGGCTTGGGCTCGCGCCCCAGCAAGTGGGCCAGCAGTTGCAGGCCGTCCATGTGCGGCATTCGCAGATCGGTCAGAATCACATCGGCCGCGTGCGTTTCCAGCCATTCGAGGGCGCGCTGGCCGTTTTCGGCGACGGCCACAGCGTAGTCGCCGCGCAAGGCGCGCGCCAATCCTTCGCGGGTGTGGCGTTCATCATCCACAATCAGGATGGTCGGCCGCTGGCTCATGGCGCGGACTCCGCCGGCGCTTCCGCCGGGGCGGCCAGCAGCCGAATCCGCTGATCTTCGCGCGGGAAGTTCAACTGAATGCGCGTGCCGGCCGGCAGGCTATCCACCAATACCGTGCCGCCATGGTCGCGCACAATCCGCTGCACGATCATCAACCCCATGCCGTGCCCGGCGCTCTTGGTGCTGCGGAAGCCTTCAAACAGTTGCGTCATTTGCTCCGGCGGAATGCCCGGACCTGAATCCTGAAACACCACGCCCACCAGCCGGTCCAGCGTCGCAAACGAAATCCGCAACACCCCGCCCCCCCCCATCGCCTGCAAGGCGTTGCGGATCACGTTAAAAAATGCCTGCCGCACCTGCCCCGCATCCACCCAGGCCGAAGGCAGGTCCGCCGGGCTCTCCACATCCACCACCACCTTGCGGTCATGGATTTCCGCATCAAGCGTCTGCAACGTGGCCGCCACCAGCTCGGGCAGCGCGTGACGGGCAAAGCTGGGCAGGCTGGGCCGGATGGCCTTGAGAAATTGCGCCAAAATATGGTCCAGCCGTTTGATCTCGCCGCGCGCCACATCCAACGACTCGCGCAGATTGGCCACCTGCTCCGCCGGCAGCTTGCGCAGGTCGCGGTCCATCAGTTGCAAATGAATGGCCAGCGAGTTGAGCGGGTTGCCGATTTCGTGCGCCACGCCGGCGGCCAACATCAGGATGGCATTCAGCCGTTCGGATTCCACCACTTCTGCGGCGCGATGCCGCTCCTGGGTCACGTCGCGCAGAATCATCACCACGCCGGGGCGGCCATCCGGCGGCTGCTCCAACGGGGCCAGATACATGGCGAGAAAACGATGTTCCGGATGCGTGATCTCGATTTCGCGGTTGGCCAGCCGCGCCCACTCCGTTTCATCCAATCGCAACAGCCGATCCCATTCGATTTCGCGGATGTAGCGCTTCATGGGTTGCCCGATGGCGCTGCCTTCGTCCATCCCCAGCAGGCGGCACGCGCCGCGATTGGCGTACAGCACGCACCCTTCGGCATCCAGCATCAGGATGCCTTCGCGCAGGGCGTGAAAAATGGTTTCCAGCAGCCCCCGCTCCGAGGCCAGGCGGAGGAATTGCGCCTGCACACTGCCCGAATCCAGCTTGTCCAGCCGCTCGATCAATTTGTTCCAGAAAGCCGACTTCATGTCTTGCCGCGTCTCACCGCAGTCCCTTACTTTCCACAATGCCTGCGGCCCCCGCAAACAAAAAATCGCGCCGAATTTTTCCCCGCAATTCGCCTCTTGACGCTGTGCGCGGCTCATGCGAACAGTACGCCATGGTTGTACAGTAACCATGACTTTCGATGTGCGGCAAAAAACAGGTTGGACAGGTGTGAACCATGAGAGACGATGACGAATTTGATCCCTATCGCGAATTTAACAGCGGGTGCGATATTCACGGCGAAAACTACCTGCGCGAGTGCAGCGTCTGCGGCGCGGAGTTCTGTTTTGCCTGCTTCTCCCAATCCGCCTTGTGCGCCGATTGCGCCGCCCAGGGCGAAATGGCCGATGACGACGACATCGTTGATCCCGGCGACGAACCCGAGCTGGCCCTGCTGGACGGCTTCACGGATGACGACCCGCCCGCCGAGTCGGAAGTTGCGCCGCCGCCCCCGCCCCCCCCCGGCAAATCCGCCGCGCCCGTAAAGAAGGCCAAGACTGGTGCCCCGGCCAAACGCGCGGCGGCCAAGCCGTCCCGGCCCGGCAAGGGCAAAGCCAACCCC
>CAZNGD010000250.1:0-3450 GCA_964572295.1 uncultured Verrucomicrobiota bacterium | reverse complement strand
GGAACCAGTTGGGCTATCCTGAACGCACCGCCCAAGCCTGGCCCGAGTTCGAGAAGCAGTTGGGGCACTCCCTGCTTTTATTTGCGCACTGGGAGCGGGGTGTCGAGCGCGAGTTGTTTTGGCGCGTACACGGTCAGGCCCTGCTGGCCCAACGTGATTATCCCGCCGCGATTGCCGCGCTGCAGGAGGCCTGCCAATGGGAGCCGGATCCACAGGGATTCGCGGTGGTTGAGTTTATTCGCGCCTGCCATGAGGGCGGGCAGCCCACGCGGGCCGCGGCGGCCGTCACCCGAATGGCCGCCGCCGGGGGCCTTCGGGTTCATGAATGGAAGGATCTGCTGCCGTTCCATACGGAAATCTGGAAAACCGGCGCGCGAGGGTATGCGTACCGTTTTTTTGCCGATTTTGCCGAGCGTTTTCCCGACGATTCCATCCCGCTGGCCTATCTGGCCTGGCTGCTGGCCACTGCCGCGCCCGACGGCCTCGATCATGCCCACCACGATGAATGGCCGCAAACGGCGCGCCGCTGGGCCGAGCAGGCGCTGGAAAAAACTCCGGACCCGACGACCGAGATTTGGCTAACGGTGGCGGCAGCCCGCGCCAATGCCGGCCATTTTTCCGACGCGGTTCCCGCCGCCGAAAAAGCGTTGGCGATGGCCAACGAAAACAGGGATACGGAGCTGGCGGAGGTCATTGCCAAGCAGATCATGAACTATCGTCTCGGCCTTGCCTGGCGGGAGTAGGGGGGGGGCCTGTCGCGCCCATGCCTCCGCTCGTGAATGCCTTTCTGGCGCCCGCCCCATTCAAAACACTTGCCCGCATGACCGCCACAGCCTAACGTGTGGCCGCATGACCCAATGGTTTTCCAGTGCGCGCGGCCGGGCCGTAAGCGCTTGCCTGCTGGTGATGGCGGTGGCCTTCGCGTTCTATGCGCCGACCGTCCGCTATGACTTCGTCACTCTGGACGATCCGATGTACGTGGAGGACAGTCAGGTCGTGCGCGATGGGTTTTCCTGGCCGGGAGCCAAACTGGCGTTCACCACTGCGCCGGAGAACTACTGGGCGCCGTTGCTGTGGTTCAGTTTCATGGCCGACATGGAATGGTCCGGCGGAAAACCGTGGAGTTTTCACCTGACGAACGTCCTGCTGTTTTCGGTGAATGCGGGTTTGCTGTTCATGCTGGTGCGTCGTTGGACGGGACGAACGGGCGTGGCGTTGGCGACGGCGCTCCTGTGGACGCTGCATCCCACCCGCGTGGAGAGCGTGGCGTGGGTCACGGCGCGCAAGGATGTGTTGAGTGGGGTGTTCATCTTTGCCGGACTGTGGTTTTACACGACCGGCTGGGAACGCCGGTTGCGCTGGTGCGGCGGCGGGGAAAAGTCGCCAGTCGGCATCCGGTCGGCCCCCTGTTTCCCATCTCCGACTCTGCTGATTTTCTTCACTTGGCTGTGCATGTTGCTGGGGGGCATGACCAAGCAAATCGTCATCCTGTTGCCGCCGGCAATGCTGTTGCTGGACATCTGGCCGCTGGGCCGTACGGATTGGGACCGCATCTGGCGGGATGGTTGGCGGCTGGCCGCTGAGAAGTGGGCCTTCTGGCTGCTGGCGGTGGCCTATGCGGCGCTGCCGATCGTGTTTCACGTCGAGAACAAGGCCGTAATGGACGTGCCGTTGTGGCATCGCGCCTTGATGATCCCGGTGCATTACCTGTTTTATCTGGGCAAAGTGCTCTGGCCCGTCCGGTTGATGCCGTTGCAGGCGGACCTGCCCTCGTGGTGGGAATTGCTGATGGGCGCGACGGCTGTGCTCGGGGCGTTCACCTGGGGTGTCTGGCGTTGGCGGCGACGCTTTCCATTGGCCCTCTGGGGCTGGCTGTGGTTTGTCCTGCTGCTGTTTCCCCTGAGCGGCGTGGTCTGGGCGGGCGCCGAGCGAGTGGCCACCCGCTGGCTCTATATCCCGCAGATTGGCCTGCTGCTGTTTGCCGTGGTGGCGGTGGCCGCTGGCTTCCGGGCACGGGGCTGGCGGGCACGGTGGGCGGTGGCCAGCGTCATTGTGATTCTCGCGGTGTGGGGCGGCATGACGTTGAACTTGTCCCGCCACTGGCGCAGCCGCGACAACTTCGGCATCTGGGCCTATACCTGCAATCCCAATCATGCCGTGGCCTGCATGTTGGGCGGCGATGGCTATCTCGCCCAGAAAGACTGGGCCCATGCCGCCAAGGCCTACGAACAAGGCAGTTCCTTCTGGGAAACCCATTGTTTTCTGCGTTTATGCCTGATCTGGAACTGCTGCGGCTTTCCGGAGTTGAGCGACGATGCCTGGCCCCGTTTTGAAAAAGGCCTGGGTGCTCCGTTGCTCGAAGCTTTGCAGGAAAAGCGCCCGCTGGAACGCGAATTCCTTTGGCGCATCCGCGGCCAATGTATGCAGGCGCGTGGTGATTTGAACGGCGCCCTGGGAGCGTTCCGGGAGGCAATCGCCCTGAATGACGATCCCGCTGCCTTCGTTGTGGCGGAATATCTCCGTGCCAGTCACGAAACCGGCCAGTTCGACGAGGACGCGCGCGCGGTGGCGGAACGAATGAGCGCGGCCGCTGGCGTACCGCGCCTGACCTGGACCGACCTCTTTCCCTGCTACGCCCAAATCTGGCGTGACGGCGCCCGCGGTTATGCCTATGGCTACTTCCTGGAGTTTGCCCGGCGCGAACCCACCAACGCCGTCGCCTTGAACAATATGGCCTGGCTGCTGGCCACAGCGAAGCCGATGGCGATTGCCCATGCCCGCGAAGACGAATGGCCGACAAAGGCCGTGGAGTGGGCCCAGCAGGCGGTCACGCTGGATGAAGGCAAGGAAGCCGCCACCGCCTGGGACACGCTGGGCGCGGCTCGGGCCAACGCCGGCGACTTCGTCGGCGCCGGGGAGGCCGCCCGGCACGCCGCGCAATTGGCCCGCCGCGATGGCGGCGAGCAACTGGCCGTGGAGATTGAACAACGACTGGCGAAATACCAGGCCGGAATGCCCTGGCGGGAGTAGGGGAATAGCCCTGTGTTTATTGTTGTATCACAACCAAACCTCTCCTTGGAACTGATAATAGCAATACAATGAATAAATACAATCCCGTTCTTGAATCATGCTGCGGATAAAGGAAATTTAGCCTGAATAATTCATCAACCGGGAAGAAAAAGTCATACTTGATGACAGCGGCCAATGATGCGGATGATTCAAAAATCCGGTCATTTTTCCTGTTTCGGATCGGATTGTCGGGCGGGAACGGTCGCAGACCTGCCAGCCGTTCCCGGCGGGAAGGTATCGTTCCTCAACCATTCCCGCCCTGCAAAAGCCCGAATCAGCGAAATGGCCGGGCGTACAATGCGGAACTCAGGTGAATGAGTCAGGTTAGAGCATTTGAAGAAATAATGTACCCGGGAGGTCGTCGCGAATTGGGCTTGGCCG
>CAZNGD010000249.1:0-3452 GCA_964572295.1 uncultured Verrucomicrobiota bacterium | reverse complement strand
ACTCCGCGCTTTTCCTGCGTGTCATAGCCCCCCCCCTCCCCCCCGTGCGCCCGGCGAGAGGGGGGGGGCTTTTCGTATAAGGAATGGCCGGGGGATTCCGCCCGGGCGGGTAAATCGTTTTTTGGTTGTAATTTAAAACGTTTCGCCTATGGTGGGCGGTCAGTTGTGAAAAAGACAGCCCTTAGTCGAGTCATCGCCCGCTTGGAAGAGCAGGCCCAAACGCCATCGCCGGCCTATCTGGTGCCCGGTCTTTGGCTGGACCCGCTGGGCCCACTGGCGGCGCAATCCATGATGCCGGAGCACTATTTTCGGCAATCGTTGCGGCGCATCATGGCCAGCCCGCGGCGGCGGCGGGTGACCGATGGCGATGTGCCCGGCGACTGGGGCAAAAATGCCATTGCCTATAACCTGTTGGTGCGCTACGGCGCAGCCTTCGATCACAACGGCGATGGCCAGGTGTCCCGCGAGCCGCTGGCCAGCGGCTGGCGCGAGACGGGCACATTCCTCAAGGCGATCACGATGCTGCCCCACATTCGTTCGCTGGGTTGCAACACGATTCACCTGCTGCCGATTACGGCCATTGGGCAGGACGGCAACAAGGGCGACCTGGGTAGCGCGTTTGCCATTCGCGACCCCTACGCACTGGACGAGCATCTGGCCGAGCCGGCGCTGGGGCTGGGGGTTGAAACCGAGTTTGCGGCTTTCGTCGAAGCGGCGCACCACTTGGGGCTGCGCATTGTGGTTGAATTTGTCTTCCGTACGGCGGCCAAGGATGTGGCGTGGGCCCAGGAGCACCCGGAGTGGCTGTACTGGATCCGCGCGGACGTGCCCGACCGGCAGCCGGGCGAGAAATCCGCGGACACCTACGGCGCGCCGCTGTTCTCGCCGGATGAGCTGCGGCAGATATATGACGCGGTGGGCAACGGGCGATTCGGCGAACTGCTGCCGCCGCACCCGATTTATCGCGACATGTTCACGGCCCCGCCCCGCCCGGAAACCGTGCGGATGGAAAATGGCGCATGGCGCGGCACCGCGCCCGATCCGCGCACCGGCGAGCCGGTGACCGTCCGCATTCCCGGCGCCTTTTGCGACTGGGGGCCGGACTCCGAGCAGCCGCCGTGGACGGATGTGACCTATCTGCGGCTGTATGACCACCCGGACTTCAACTACATTGCCTACAACACGGTGCGGATGTATGCCGCGCAGTTGGCGCGGGCGGAAAACATCGTGCGGCCGCTGTGGGACAAAATCACCGAAGTGATTCCGCACTACCAGACGCATTACGGCGTGGATGGCGTGATGATTGACATGGGCCACGCGCTGCCGGCGGAGCTCAAGCGCGGCCTGGTGGCGCGCGCGCGGCAGGTGGACCCCGATTTCGCGCTTTGGGCGGAGGAGTTCAACCTGACGCCGCACGCCCGCGAGGAAGGGTACAACGTCTGCGTGGGCCCCTTCATGCAAAGCGTGCGCGACCCCGAGCGTTTCCGCGGCTGGCTGCGGTGGATTCATGGTGCCGGGCTGCCGGTGCCCTTCATGGCCATGGCCGAAAATCACAACTGCCCGCGCGCGGTGCATTGGCCCGGCGGGCGCGCCTACGCGCTCTATGCGCAGGCCATCGGCGCCTTTTTGCCCGGCGTGCCCTACCTGCACAACGGCATCGAGCTGGCGGAACCCGTGCCGGTGAACACCGGCTTTGATTTCACCCGTGAAGAAGTGGCGCAATGGCCGCCCGCCCGCCTGCCGCTTTTCAGCGCGGCGGCCATGGACTGGACGCGCGCGGCGAACCTCATTGCGCCGTTGCGCCGCATTCATGCCGTGCGCGCCAAATATCGCGAATTGTTGGCCGATGCATCGCCGGGCACGATCATCCCGTTGGAGACCACCAACCGGGCCATCACCGGCTATCTGCGCCAGCAACCCGGCCGCAACAAGGCGTTGGCGGTACTGGGCAACACCGATTGGCAGCACCCGCAGCCGCTCACCCTGCCCCACCCCGGTGCCCGGCGTGATTTGCTGACCAACGGCCCCGTGCCCGCCATCCTGCAGCCGGGGCAAGTCGTCGTGTACGCCCTCGGCTGAACCCGCCGCGCGCACCGCGCGCTTTTACCGGTTGAATTAGCCTGCCGGTTGGCCTAGCATGGCCGCCCATGATGACCAAAAAATTCGATCACCTCCGCGATAGTTACCGCGCGCGTGTGCAAGCCGCCCGCGAGTTGACCCCCAACCAATTTGTCGCCAAGGAAGATGCCTTGGCGCTGCTGAACGCCGTGCTGCGCTGCGGCGACCGCGTGTGCATCGAGGGCGACAACCAGAAGCAGGCCGATTTCTTCGCCCGGGAGCTGACCCGGCTGGACCCGGCGCGCATCAACCACCTGCACATGATTCAATCCGCGCTGGTGCTGGACGCGCATCTGGAGGTGTTCCGGCGCGGCATCGCCGACCGGCTGGACTTCGCCTATTCCGGGCCGCAATCCCGCGCGCTCTACCAGTTGGCCGCCGAGAAAAAAGTGCGCATCGGCGCCATCCACACCTATCTGGAATTGTTTGGCCGCTACTTTGTGGACCTGTATCCGCAGGTGGCGATTTTGGCGGCGGAAGCCTGCGATGAGGCGGGCAACATCCATACCGGCGGCAACACGGAAGACTCGCCGCTGATCGCCGAGGCCACGCGCTTCAAAATGGGCGTGGTGATTGTGCAGGCCAAACAGAAGCTGGCGCAACTGCCGCGGGTGGACATCCCGGCCTCGTGGGTGGATTTTATCGTCGTCACGGATGAGGACTACCACTTGCAGCCGCTCTTCACGCGCAACCCGGCCAAGATCACGAATCAGCAGGTGTTGATGGCGATGATGGCGCTGAAAGGCATCTATCAGCCGTACGGCGTGCAGGCGCTGAATCACGGCCTCGGCTACGCCACGGCGGCCATCGAGCTGCTGCTGCCCACCTACGGCGCGCAACTGGGCCTGAAGGGCAAGGTGGCCACGCGCTGGGTGCTCAACCCCCACCCCACGTTGATCCCGGCCATCGAAGCGGGCTTTGTCGAGCACATCTACGCCTTCGGCGGCGAGCCGGGCATGGAGGACTACGTGCGTGCGCGGCCCGACATTTTTGCGGTGGGTCCCGATGGCGCCATGCGCTCCAACCGCTGCTACGCGCACATTGCCGGGCTCTACGCCATTGATTTGTTCATCGGCGCGACGCTGCAGATTGACCGCTGGGGCAATTCCTCCACCGCCATCAAGGGCATGATTGCCGGTTTTGGCGGCGCGCCCAACCTCGGCGGCACGCCGCCCGGCCGCCGGCACAACTCGCCCGCCACCACGGCCGCGGGCGGCATGCGCGAGCAAGTCTTCCGGGGGCGCAAGCTGGTGGTGCAACTGACCCCCACCCGCTCCGACAAGAAAAACATCCCGGTGTTTGTGGAGGAACTCGATGCCCAGCAACTTTACAAG
>CAZNGD010000248.1:0-3481 GCA_964572295.1 uncultured Verrucomicrobiota bacterium | reverse complement strand
TTTTAGTCTAGATTATAAACGATATAGAGGAACATATTTATTTCATCGTGCCGCTGTATATTCAAATATAATTCGGGATAAATATACCAATAATAATTCTTCTGAATTGTCTCCCAAGAAATTAGCAAGTATTTGGGATAAGGTCTGCTATCTAGAAGCAATTAAGTGCCCTCCTGCTAATAATTCGAACAGTAAACCCAGTAGTGAAATGTATAAAATTTGCCCAAAAGAATATTTATTGAAAGAATTACAAATACTAAAACCTAAAGTACTTATAGTATTAGGAAAAGATACAATTAATCCATACGAATTATTCAAAGTGACTGGGGAACAACAATCGGCTAACGCTAATTTTTATTATTATACAATCTCGGATAACCCAATAAAGTGCATTTATAAAGTAGTTCATCCATCAGCACGAGGCAGTAATAGAAATGATGTAATTGCAGAATTTCAAACATTTTGTAGCGCAATCGGATAAGTGCATCGTTCTGATGTTTTCTTGATACATTGGGATACACTGTTGACTGCATAAGTCGCAGACTATATTTTCATCACAAAACACCGCTCGCTTATGGCTATTTTTGCGTGTAGACAAATGTGTTGCTGGGTTGCACACGAGGTGACGGGCATTCAGAAGCCTGACTTTCCACAGATGAGGTAATGTCCCCAAAAACCTCCACACCCTCACGCATGGCCGTTACGAACTAGAAATTAGAAGAAATGCTGGTTTTGCATACCAAAATCACCCAGCAAGTGCCCAATAAATCTGAAACACAAGACCTCCCGACATTAAAACGCCAATTTTCTGGACTCAATCGCCCGCGTCACGCAGAATGAGGAAGTTGAACAAGGCGTTTGAAGTTTTCGGCGGTAAGCCGCTTCAGTCTCATCGCGGACAATTAGGATGAAAAAGATGAAGACGCTTGATTGCGATTATCTCGTCATTGGTGCGGGGCTGGCCGGATTGTCGGCGGCCATGGAGTTGGCTCCTTATGGGCACGTCATTTTGTGCTCCAAGCTGACGCTGCTGGAAAGCAACTCATCCCGGGCGCAGGGCGGTATTGCGGTGCCGGTGGCCGAGGGGGACACCATCGAAGCCCATTTGCAGGACACCCTGGTGGCTGGCGCAGGGCTAACCAACGCCGAGGTGGCGCGCGAGATCATCGCTGCCGGGCCGGCGCGGATTGCCGCGCTGGAACGCTGGGGCGTGCGCTTCGAGCGCAAAACTCGCCACGCGCGCGAAACGGATGCGGATTATGATCTGGGGCGCGAGGGCGGCCACTCCGTGCGCCGTATTTTGCACAGCGGCGATATGACCGGGGCGGAAATCATTCGCGTCTTGGTGGAACAGGTCCGCCAGCAGCGTTCCGTGCAGATTCTGGAACACCACATGGCCATTGACCTCATCACCACCGGCTGGCTGAAGGTGCCGGGCGATGATGCCTGCATCGGCGCGTATTTTATTGATCGCAAGACCAACGAAATCCTGGCCGTGCGCGCGCCGCACACCATCCTGGCAACGGGCGGCGCGGGCAAGGTGTATCTCTACACCAGCAATCCAGACATCGCCACCGGCGATGGCATCGCCATGGCGTGGCGCGCCGGGCTGGAAATCCGGAACATGGAGTTTGTGCAGTTCCATCCCACCTGCCTCTATCACCCCGCCGCCAAGTCGTTTCTCATCAGCGAGGCCGTGCGGGGCGAGGGCGCGCGCCTGCTCAACGGCGCCGGCAAACCGTTCATGAAGCGCTATGATCCGCGCGCCGAACTGGCGCCGCGCGACATCGTGGCCCGCGCCATTGACCATGAAATGAAAATCCGCGGCGACTCCTGCGCCCATCTCGACATCACCCACAAAGGGGGCATCTTCCTGCGGCGGCGCTTCCCCAACATCTATGCCACCTGCAAGCAATTCGGTTTTGACATGGCCAAAGATCCCGTCCCCGTCGTGCCTGCCGAACACTACTTTTGCGGCGGCGTGACCGCCGACACCTGCGGGCGCACCGCCATGACCGGCCTGCATGTGGCGGGCGAAACCGCCTGCACCGGGCTGCATGGCGCCAACCGCCTGGCGAGCAACTCGCTATTGGAAGCGCTGGTCTGCGGTCATGCCGCCGCGCGCGACATCCTCGAAACGCCGCGGCCCAAAGCGCGTAAAATCCGAATCCCTGCCTGGAAAACCGGCGGGGCCGTGCCCTCCGATGAAGCCGTCGTGGTCTCGCACAACTGGAGCGAAGTCCGCACCGTCATGTGGGATTATGTCGGCATCGTGCGCACCAATCGCCGCTTGGCCCGCGCCCTGCGGCGAATCGGCACCCTCCGCCGGGAAATTCGCGCCTATTACCGCGACTATCTCGTGACCTCCGATCTGTTGGAACTGCGCAATATCGCCGCCGTCGCGGAACTGATCATCCGGTCCGCCATGATGCGGCGCGAAAGCCGTGGTCTGCACTACACGCTGGACTACCCCTACCTTGCCAACGGCCTGTGCCACGACACCGTCATTCATGATTTGCCCGGCGGGGGCGCGGTGTGATCTCGTGCCCTGGTTTTGGCAAATCCCCTATGGCTTGCTGGTCGGCTGCGCCGGCCTGTTGCCGGGGGTCAGCGGCAGTACGCTCCTTGTGCTGGGCGGACTCTACCGACCATTGACCAGCGCCCTCGCCCATCCCTGGCGGGACTTTCGGCATCTGCTGCTGCCCCTGGCCCCATTTTTTTTGGCAGCCGGCCTGGGCTTGTTGCTCGGCAGTCGGCTTCTGGCCTCCTTTTTTGAACGCCATGAAACCGCAGCGCGCTACCTGTTCATGGGCCTCATGCTTGGCGCACTGCCGCATTTGTGGCAACACACCCGCCGCACCGCCGGGGGCCGCTGCGGGTGGGTTCTCGGCAGCATTTTATTTCTGCTGTGCGTGGGCGGGGCGCTGTTGGATCAGCATATTTCACCGCGGCCAGACACCATCGTGGCCCGCTGGAGCATTTGGTTGCTGGCCGGCGCCGGTCTGGGCTTGGGGAGCGTGATCCCCGGCGTCAGCGTCGCCTTCATTTTGATTGCGCTGGGCATCTACGAGCCCTTGCTCACCGGCGTGGCCAACCTCGATTGGAACGTCCTGTTGCCCATTGGCCTTGGCGCACTGGCCGCCATCTTCGGTTTTGCCCGTTTGGCCGACTGGCTTTTTCGCCGCGCGGAAGGCCACACCACCCGGGCCATATTCGGGCTGGTTGCCGGTTCCATCCTCTTGCTCTATCCCGGCTGGCCCGGCGGCATGGCAAGCCTGCGGGCGCTCCTCCTGTGTGCTGCTGGCGCCGTCCTCTCCACCCTCCTCAACCAATTCGCACCCGCCGCCGCCGCGCGGGGGTGACGGTCCGCGACCATTCCAGCCCGACAATCCCGGAAGCAGTTTTTCGGGCCGGGACACCCAAAATGGAATCGTCCGTTTGCCATGCAACGAGTGACAACGAGATTTTCGGGGTGCGCGGA
>CAZNGD010000247.1:0-3486 GCA_964572295.1 uncultured Verrucomicrobiota bacterium | reverse complement strand
GTCAGACCCCCAAAAAAAAGTGCTTTTCGCTACCCAACTGCGGAACTTGGGCTAATTGGCGGCGGCCCCCGCCCGCCCGTGTGGGCAGAACGTCAATCCGCGCGTGCGCGGTTGCGGTGACGGTGAATCAGCATCAAGTTGCGGATGTACACGAGCAGGCCCACCCCCTGGCCGATGGTGATGACCGGATCCTTGCGCCAGATGGCGTAGGCCAGCAGCAGCACCCCGCCGCCGATGGACAGATACCAAAACGACAACGGCACCGTGGAGCGCCCCTTTTTTTCCGAAGCCACCCACTGCACCAAAAAGCGCGAAAAAAACAGCGCCTGCCCCGCCATGCCCAGCAGCCCCATCGGGCTGGCCAGCACATCCATAAAATGTCGTAACGTCTCCATGACAATGCAACAGGATTCCGGCCCGTTTGTACCATGCGGCACCGGGAAAGGCAATGCGCGGCGGTCGCGCCGGGGTTATTCGGCCGCCAGCGCACGCGAGCGGTAGCGCTTTTGCATCCAGCGCACGGCCCACAGGTCCCAGAGCGTTTCCTTCAGCCGCCCCCAGTTGGTGTATTTGCTTTGGCCGGCCACGCGCGGCCGATGGTTCACCGGGATTTCCGTGATGCGCGCCCCGGCCATTGCCAACAGCGCCGGCAGGAAGCGGTGCATTCCGCGGAACTGCATCGGCAGCTCCTGCGTCCACGCCGCGCGAAAAGCCTTCAACGTGCAGCCGGTGTCGCGGATGGTCTCCCGCAGCGCGCGGTTGCGCACCGCATTCGCCAGCCGACTCCCAAAACGCTTGGACCACGTATCCTGCCGCTTGACGCGATAGCCGCAGCAAAGGTCGCACGACACCAACGGCGCCAGCAGCGCGGGAATATCGGCCGGATCATTTTGGCCGTCGGCATCCAGCGTGATGAAAATCTCGCCGCGCGCCGCGCGGAATGCCGCGCCCAGCGCGGCGCTTTGGCCGGAGTTGCGCTGGAGACGCAACACCCGCAATTCGGGAATGTCCGCCTGCAGCTCACCCAAACGTTGGCCCGTGGCATCGGTGGAGCCGTCATCCACCACCACGATTTCAAATGGCCGCCCCAGCCCCCGCAGCACCTCCGCCACTTCGCGGATCACATGCGCGATGCAGGCCTCTTCGTTATAGGCCGGCAGCAGAATGGATAATTGCGGCGCGGTGGTCACTCCCGATGTTCTCCACGATTCACGGGCAATCTCCCATATTTTCCACACTGTGGAAAACTTTTTTCCACAACGTGGTGGCACCGACAAAAGTCAGGAATCAGATTTGTTCCGTTTTTCATGCGGCGAGGAGGGTGGGAGCTGGCATTGGGTGTGGTCACTGGGGATGAAGAAGTCTTGTATGGTCGAGCAACCGGCGTCCAAATGTCGTCAGCCGAGCCAAAATATCGGTCGCGAAGGTGACTTTTTGTTCTTTTTGGGGTCGTTTCCCTTTGCGAGTCATCGCGGCGGCGGCGCGGAAGATATTCCACCCGGTGAGTTTGAGTAGCACGACATTGAAGACGCTGGGTTTCCTGCGGACTTTCAGTTTGCCCACCTCGACTTTTCTCTTCGCCCCGCTGTTGGTGCCTTCGATGCCGGCGCGCAATTTATAGCGCTGTTTCCATTCGTCGGTTTGTTCCATTTCACGCCGGGCCGCCAGGCGTTTTTGGGCATCGGTTATGGGAGGCAATCCTTTCTTGGGTTTGGGCCCGCGGACGGGCGCCAGGAGTTCGATGTCTTTGCTCGCGCAGAGTTGCTGATTGCGATCGCTGCCGTATAGCGTGTCCGCCAAGAGTTCATTGGGCTTGAGATCGGCGGCTGCGAGGTGCGCGACAACCGGCGCGAGCGCCTCGCCATCGTCATCGACGGCGGTCTGCGGAATGGCGCAGGTGATCAGTTGCACCGGGTTGTCGGGGTTGCAGGTTTCCGCCATCTGCACCTGATAGCCCTTGCCCTTATGCCCGTCGTACGTGGCGTCCGGATCGGAGGGATTCTGCATCGTGCGACCGCCGGGTTTCTTGCGAAGCGTGACTTTTTTGCCGACCACTTCGCATTGTTCCTGGAACACCCGAACCATCGCTTTATAGCTGTTCATGTTGACGATTCGCTCGTGGCCGGCAAACCGGTCGATGAGCATCAACAGGTCTTCGGCCGCCTGCTGGCGTAACTCCACGCGAGGTTGAGCCTCCGCCGCCTTCTGGCTAAACGCGCGCTTCTCCGAGACCATGCAACGGTCGCGGAACGCGGCATCCAACTGATCGTACTCGCGATTCCAGTGCCGCTTGAGCTGAATCAGGAAACGACGCACGCACACCCGCATCAACTGCGTTCGAGTGAGATTCGCCATGTTGCTGAACAGATGGGTGGAGTCCAACCGCTGCTTGTCCACTTCAATCTCGAACTCTTCAATCAACGCCTGCGTCACCCGCTCAAACACGTCCTGTGCCAGTTCCTTTTCGCGGAACAACCGTTGATCGCGCTCCACCGTGCGAGACGAAAGTTCGACGGCCTGATGTCCCACATTCAACGCATATTGCACTGACAAATCGAACATGTAGGCTTCGGCGGCTTCGGTTGAAGTCCAGTTGCGCATTTCGGCAATCACCAGCAAGCCGGCCATCGAATAGAGCTCCTTGGTCCACCGCCCCGTGTCGGAAGAAAAACTTTCCCCCAATTCCTCCACCGGCATCACCGCCAGAAGGCTACGCCGGAAAATTCCTTGCCAACCCTGTTGCAAACGATTGTAGCCCACTCGGCTAAAATGATCGCGTTCAGGGTCAAACAGGCCACTTTGTAGGGGATCAACCTTGTACTTCATGATGAACATAACCCTTTATTAATCATAGAGTTATGATGCATAAGGACGCCGGCAATGTCAAGCGAAAAACAACGTATTTTTCCCTGTCGCAACACGTTATATCGCAATATGACTTTTGTCGGCGCCACCACACCGTGGAAAAAAAGTTTATCCCGCGTGGGCGGGATTTTCCACAGCGTGGAACAATAACCCCGAACACTGAACCCTCGCGCGCGGCGGCGGGGGGTTAGGGGGCGCGGGGTTCCAGACGGTAGAAGACGCGAGGCGGGGTGTTGTTGCTCCACTTGACGTTGAAGAGGCTCTGGCTGGAGGCGTTGAGGGTGTGGGTGAAGTTGGTGCTGGTCCAGGAGTTCACAGGCATGAGCAGGTTGGTGGTGAAGCGTACGTAGTAGTTGGTGATGGGGTCGTAGAAGTCGTTGCCTTCGGTTTGCAGGAGGACGTTGGTGGTCCCCAGCACCATGTTGGTGATGAAAATGCGGTCGGCGATCGGGAACTGGTACTGGAAGGGATTGGCTTCGGCGCTGGCCCAGTTGGTGTAGATGGTGCTGAGGTTGTCGCCGTCTTCGTCGGAACCGAGGAAGACGCCTTGGATGCCGGCCTTGTTGGGATAGAAGATCGGAAGAGCGTCGTGTAGGGAAAGAGTGTACGTCCTGGTGTAGT
>CAZNGD010000246.1:0-3489 GCA_964572295.1 uncultured Verrucomicrobiota bacterium | reverse complement strand
ATTCTACATTTTTGTAATTTTCTGCTTGTCAAAGCTACATTATTGTAATAAAAGATGCGTCAAGGATTAAAAACGACGATTGGAAGCGAGGCAGGCGATGAGTAATGCAAGGCTGAATGCAATTGCGGCGGTGACGAATTATCGGGCGACGGCGCCGGCGCTTGATTTTTCCAAAATATCGGCGGGGGCGATCTTCGGGTCGAATGTCTTTAATGACCGCGTGATGCAGGAACGGCTGGGGGCGGCGGATTATTCCGCGCTGCATCGGACGATCGAACAGGGCGCGGCGCTGTCGGAAGAGGTGGCGGCGGCGGTGGCGGTGGCGATGCGCGATTGGGCGATCGAGAAGGGGGCGACGCATTACGCGCATGTGTTTTATCCGCTGACGGGGTTGACGGCGGAGAAGCATGACAGTTTTCTGGAGCCGGATGGCCAGGGCGGCGCGATTGCCGAGTTCACGGCGCGGCAGTTGATCCGCGGCGAGCCGGATGCGTCGAGCTTTCCTTCGGGGGGGATTCGCGCGACGTTTGAGGCGCGCGGCTATACGGCGTGGGATGTGACGAGCCCGGCCTACATCCTCGAAAACCCCAACGGCACCGCGCTGTGCATCCCGACCGTGTTCTGCTCGTGGACGGGCGAGGCGCTGGATAACAAAACGCCGCTGCTGCGCTCCATGCAGGCGCTCAGCGTCCAGGCGCAACGGTTGCTGCGCATCTTCGGCGACGCCCATCCCGGCCTGGTGCAGGCGACGGCGGGCTGCGAGCAGGAATACTTTCTGGTGGACCGCAACTTTTTCTTTGCGCGGCCCGACCTGATTAGCGCGGGGCGCACGCTCTTCGGCGCGCAGCCGCCCAAGGGCCAGGAGATGGAGGACCAATACTTTGGCGCGATCCCGGAACGGGTGCTGGCGTTCATGCTGGAGGCGGAACGCGAGCTCTACAAGCTGGGCGTGCCGGTCAAAACCCGCCACAATGAGGTGGCGCCCGGGCAGTATGAACTGGCGCCCGTGTTCGAACAGGCCAACGTGGCGACGGATCATCAGCACCTGACCATGACGGTGCTGCAACGGGTGGCGCAAAAATATGGCATGGCCTGCCTGCTGCACGAGAAGCCGTTTGCCCGGGTGAGCGGGTCGGGCAAGCACCTGAATTGGTCGCTGCGCGACCGCCACGGCAATCTGCTGGAACCGGGCGATACGCCGGAGCGCAATATGCGCTTTCTGGCGTTCTGCGCGGCGATGATCCGCGCGGTGGATAAATATGCCACGCTGCTGCGCGCGACGGTGGCGCACGCGGGGAATGATCACCGGCTGGGCGCGAATGAGGCGCCGCCGGCGATCCTGTCCATCTTCCTCGGCGAGCCGCTGACGGAGGTGTTTGCCGGGATTGCGCGCGGCAGCGGCGGGCGGGCGCGCAAAAGCGGGGTGCTGACCATCGGCGTGGATACGCTGCCGCCCCTGCCCAAGGATGCGGGCGACCGCAACCGGACCAGCCCATTCGCCTTCACCGGCAACAAGTTCGAGTTTCGCACCGTGGGCTCCAGCCAGTCGGTGGCGGGGCCGTTGATGGTGCTCAATACCATCATGGCCGATTCGCTGGATTATCTGGCGACCAAACTGGAGGCGGCCAACGCCACCACGCCGGAGGAAATCGGCGCGGCGCTGCAGGGCGTGATTCGCAAAATCATGAAGGAGCACGGGCGCGTGATCTTTAATGGCGACAACTATTCGCCGGCGTGGCTCGAGGAGGCGGCGGCGCGCGGCCTGCCCTATGCGCCGCACGCGGCGGCGGCGCTGCCCGCCGCCCAAACCATCGCCAACCGCGAGGTGCTCGAACGCTTCCAGGTGCTCTCCCCCCGCGAGTTCGCCAGCCGTAACGAAATCAGCCTGGAGAAGTACATCAAGGAAATCATGATCGAAGCGCGGCTGACGTTCGAGATCGCCAAGACCATGATCTTTCCGGCGACGGTGGGCTACCAAAAGCTGCTGGCGACCACGTCCGTGATGCTCCGGCAAATGGGCAAGAACCATTGCACCACGGTGCTGGATGAGGTCTGCGCGCTGGCGGCCCAATTGCAGGAGCGTATTGCCACGCTGCGCGCGGCCATCGCCGATGAAACGTCCGGCGACATTCCGGCGCGGGCCCGGTTCTGCCGGGAGCAGATCGTGCCGGCGATGGATGCGGTGCGCGTGGTGGCCGACCAGCTCGAAAACATCGTGGCGGATGAGCAATGGCCCCTGCCGACGTATCAAGAGATGCTGTTCATCAAGTAGGCCCCGGTTGGTCATGAGTCCGCAACTGCCAACGCCGGCCTCGCTGGTGGGCGCCTCGCGCGTCATGCAGGAGGTGCGCGCCCAGATTGGCCGCCAGGCGGCGGCGCCCACCCCCCTGCTGGTGGTGGGCGAGCCGGGCACCGGCCGGGTGGCGGTGGCCCAGGCGGCGCATGAGGCGAGTCCGCGGCGGGAACGGCCGCTGGTGCAACTGCTGTGCGCCGGGCTCCCGGCGGCGGCGCTGACGCGCCAGTTGGCGGCCCCCGAACCCGGCCGGAAGGAGCAGCCCGCGGGCCTGCTCCGGCGGGCGCAGGGGGGCTCCCTGCTGCTGGCGGGCGCGGATGACCTGCCCCCCTCCGCCCAACGCCTGCTGCTGGCCGCACGGCATCCCCCCTCCCCCACGGCCACCACGCGCCTGCTGCTGACCACCGAGCACGATGCCCAACACCTGGCGGCGGCCGGACGCTTCACGCCGGAGTGGGCCGACTGGCTCGCGCCGCATACGATTTATCTGCCGCCGCTGCGCAAACGCAAAACCGATATCGTGCTGCTGGCGGACCATTTTTTGTCGCGCGCGGCGTTGAGCCTCGGCAAGGATGTGCGGCGGCTGGCGAGTGCCACGATTGATATGCTGATGAGCTATCACTGGCCCGGCAACGTCCGCGAGCTGGAAAACGCGGTGACGCGCGCGGTGCAACTGGCCGAGGGCTCCGTGGTCTATCCGCACCACCTGCCCCCCACCCTGCAAACGGCGGAGGCCGGCGCGATGCCGGTGACGGGGAATCTGAAGTCGCGCGTGAGCGCGTTCGAGCGCGATTTGATTTGCGATGCGTTGCACTCCACGCGCGGGAATGTGGCGGCGGCGGCGCGGGCCCTGGGCACCACGCCGCGCATCCTGGGGTATAAGATCCGCGCGCATGGGATTGCCCCGCGGCCCTACCCCTGAGCCACGCGGCAAGCGCGTGGCAAGCCACGCGGGGCCGCGTGGACGGCGTGGAAGCCGTCCCTCCAAAAGACAGGAACAGCCGACGAACCAAGCAGGAAAACAGGAAGGTAGGAAAGGAAAAAAAATGGGACGGATGGTACCGATTTTTTTGCAGCCCTGAACCCTGCAACCTGCAACCCTGCCGCGCGGCGCGCGCGGCTGAAACCTTGCGCCGATTTTGATTTCTCCGCCGAGGTCTGTCCGAGGCGGAGCGGAAATCAAGAGGCCGGGCCGG
>CAZNGD010000245.1:0-3501 GCA_964572295.1 uncultured Verrucomicrobiota bacterium | reverse complement strand
TGACCGGGCATCGTGCGAAAAAAGGCCTTTTCATCACCACCTCAAATTTTTCCGCTGAAGCCGAAGAATACGTCACGCATATTGATGCCAAAGTCGTTTTGATTGATGGCAAGACCTTGGCGCAACTCATGCTGGATCACAACGTCGGGGTTTCGACGATCAGTACCTACGAAGTCAAAAAGGTGGATTCGGATTATTTTTCAGAAGAGTAAGGCTTCATTTATTCGCCCCCCCATGATGAATTGACCCGTCTTCCTGAGTTTCGTTCGTCCCGAAAATCTCGTTGTCACTCGTTGCATTCAGCCACGACCGCATCCAGTCGGATTGTAGGGCTGGAATGGTCGCAGACCTTCCAGCCTTGCCCGGCGGGAAGGTTTCGTTCCTCAACCATTCCCGCCCGACAAAAGCCCGACAAAAATAGCCATGGCCGCTTCCGATTGGGGTAAAATGACCCAACAAAAAGGTCCGGGGGAACCCGGACCTTTTGGGTTGCGCGGCGGTATGAACCGCGCGCGGGTTATCCTTCCAGCGTGGCGGCCGGCGTGGTGGGCAACTGGTCGCCCAGCAGCTCTTCCGCCGCAATCGGCTCCGCCAACGGCACCAGCTTGATGTTGCGATACATCGAGAAGCCCGTGCCTGCGGGGATGACGTGGCCCATGATCACGTTTTCCTTGAACCCGTGCAGATGGTCCACGCGCGCCAGGGTGGCGGCATCGGTCAACACGCGGGTCGTATCCTGGAACGAGGCGGCGGAGATGAAGCTTTCCGTTTCCAGCGAGGCCTTGGTGATGCCCAACAGCAGCGGGGCCGCTTCGGCGGGCTTGCGCCCTTCCTCGGCCACCCGCCGGTTGACTTCGTTGAAGGTTTGCTTTTCGACCTGCTCGCCCCACAGGAAGCCGGTATCGCCGGGTTCGGCAATGCGAACCTTGCGCAGCATCTGGCGGACGATGATCTCAATGTGCTTGTCGTTGATTTCGACGCCCTGCAGCCGGTACACCTCTTGCACTTCGTTCACGAGGTATTCCTGCAGCTCCTGCGGACCGCAAACTTCCAGGATTTCCTGCGGCACCACGGGGCCTTCGGTCAGCGGCTGGCCCTTGCGGACATGGTCGCCAGCGTACACCACGATGTGCTTGTTCAGCGGAATCAGGTGCTCTTCGGTATCGCCGGTGATCTTGTCACGCACCAGCAACTGGCGCCGCCCGCGCAACTTGCCGCCCAGCTCGACAATGCCGTCAATCTTGGCGATGTCGGCGGCATCCTTCGGCTTGCGGGCCTCGAACAGTTCCGAGACGCGCGGCAGACCGCCGGTGATATCCTTGGTGCGCGCCTGTTTGCGCGGAGTCTTGGCCAGGATGGCGCCGGCATAGACGATGTCGCCCTTTTCCACATCCACGCGCGCGTTGGCGGGCATGGTGTAGGCGGCGAGTGTCTTCTTGGGATCGTGCAAATCGCGGACAATCACCTGCGGGTGGATTTCGTCGCGGTGTTCCAGGATGACCAGGTCTTCCAGACCGGTGGCTTCGTCCTTCTCCTTGCGGACCGTGACGCCCATGATGAAATCGCGCAGCTCAACCTTGCCGGCATATTCGCTCAAGATCGGCACGTTGTACGGGTCCCACTTGGCAATGGACGTGTTCTTTTTGACCGGCTCGCCATCGGCGACGGTCAGCACCGAACCGAGCGGCACCGAGTGGCGTTCCATCTCGCGGCCGTCTTCATCGTAGAGCACGACCATGCCGGTCTTGTTCAGGACGATGTGATTCTGATCCGGCCCAACCACGGTGTAGAGCTCGTCGTACTTCAGCACACCATCGCGCTTCAGCACGATTTCCGGCTGCTTGAAGGTGCTGCTGGCCGTACCGCCGATGTGGAAGGTCCGCATCGTCAATTGGGTGCCCGGTTCGCCGATGGATTGCGCGGCGATGATGCCGGTGGCCTCGCCCAGCACGGCCGCACGGCCGTTGGCCAGGTTGCGGCCATAGCACTTGGCGCAAATGCCGCGCTTGGATTCGCACGTCAACACGCTGCGAATGCGCACGCTGTCCAACTCGGCGCGGCGGATCCGCTCCGCCACCCGTTCATCAATTTCGTTGCCGGCGGCAATGATCATCTCGTTCGTGCGCGGGTCCCGAATGTCGTCGAGCGCGGTGCGGCCCAGAATGCGCTGGGGCAGCGGCACGAGTTCCTCATCGCCCTGCATGATGGCATAGACTTCAATGCCGTTGAGCGTGCCGCAGTCTTCTTCGACCACAATGACATCCTGCGCCACGTCCACCAGCTTGCGGGTCATGTATCCCGAATCGGCGGTCTTCAGCGCGGTGTCCGCCAAGCCCTTGCGGGCGCCGTGCGTCGAAATGAAGTATTCGAGCACGCTCAGCCCTTCGCGGAAGTTGGCCAAAATCGGCCGCTCAATGATTTCGCCGGACGGCTTGGCCATCAGGCCGCGCATGCCCGCCAACTGCCGGATTTGCTGCCGGTTGCCGCGCGCGCCGGAATCCACCATCATGAACAGCGGGTTCACATAATTGCGCGACTCATTGAACTCCATGGCCCGGAACATCTGCCCGGTGATTTCGTCCGAGGCGTGCGTCCAGATGTCAATGATCTTGTTGTAGCGTTCGCCGTCGGTGATGACCCCCTTGCGATATTGCGCATCCACTTCGGCCAGCGACTTGCGCGCGGCCTCAATGCTGCGGGCCTTGGCCTCGGGGACAATCATGTCCACCAGACCAATCGAGATGCCCGCCAGCGTGGCGTGCTCAAACCCGAGGTCCTTCACGCGGTCCAGCATGTGCACGGTTTCCTCGTGGCCGGCCACTTGATAGCAGTGGCGAATCAGCTCCTCGAGTTTCTTCTTGGGCACGGGGGCGTTGAAGAAGCCGAGGTTGTCCGGCCAGATTTCGTTGAAGAACACGCGGCCCACCGTGGTGGTGATGACCGCGAGGTCCTTGACGCCATACTTGGTCTCGCGCTGATAGTCCGGATTCTTGAAGCGAATGCGGTCGTGAACCTTCACGGTGCCTTCGTCGTGCGCGGTATGCACCTCGTGGGCATCGGCAAAAATCGGCAGGTGCTCGATGGCGCCGGTCACCTTGGGTTGCCGCGCGCGCAGGCGTTCCTGCTGCGAATCCACCGTCAGGTAGTAGCACCCCAGCGCAATGTCCTGCGTGGGCGTGGCAATGGGCTTGCCGCTCGATGGCGAGAAAATGTTGTTGGGCGCCAGCATGATCAGCTTGCTTTCCAACTGCGCCTCGACCGACAACGGCACGTGCACGGCCATCTGGTCACCGTCAAAGTCCGCGTTGTAGGCGGTACACACCAGCGGGTGAATGCGGATGGCCTCCCCTTCGATCAGCACCGGTTCAAACGCCTGAATGGACAGCCGGTGCAGGGTCGGCGCGCGGTTGAGCATGACCGTATGGCCGCGGGTCACCTCTTCGAGAATGTCCCAGACCTGGTCCTCTTCGCGCTCGATCATCTTCTTGGCGCTGCGCACGG
>CAZNGD010000244.1:1955-3528 GCA_964572295.1 uncultured Verrucomicrobiota bacterium | reverse complement strand
CGTCAGCGGGGGGGGGTGGCGCAACCGTGCATCAATGGGGGCGGTCGCGGCAGAGAGGGCAGCGGGGGTGGGGGCGGTTTCCGGCGCGGTGGCGGCGCGGGTGATGTGGCGCAACTGGTCGCGCTGCGCCCGCGCGCGGGGGGCGGCGGCCAGGGCGGCGGCAAGGCGGGATTGTTGGCGCGGCGTGAGTTCGCCGGTTTGTTCCAGGAGCAGCAGTCGTTCAAGGGCGGCGGGTTTCATGGGGCGAGGTCCTGTAGTTCGCGATAGGCCGGGCCGAGCGCGGCGCGCAGCCGGGCCAGCGCGTATTGCATGCGGCCAAGGGCGGTATTGAGCGAGCAGCGTTGCAGGCGGGCGATTTCCCTGAAGGGCAACTGGGCATCCATCCGCAGCCAAAACACTTCGCGCTGGGCAAAGGGCAGGCGGTTGACGGCGGCGGCGATGTGCTGGCCGAGGTCGCGGCCGGCCACGATGGCATCGGGCGCGAGGCCGGGGGCCGGGAGTTCTGCGCCGGGCGGCGCGGCATCGAGGGATTCCACGGGCTTGCGGCGGCGCGCGGCATCAATGGCGAGGTTGTGCGCGATGCGAAACAACCAGCCCGGCAGATTTTTTTGGCGAAAAAAGTTCATGTTGCGGATGGCGCGGATCCAGGTTTCCTGAAACCACTCGTTGGCTTCATCGGGGTTGGCGGCGAAGCGCGAGATGAACGCAAACAGCGGCCGTTGATATTTGGCGACCAAACGCCCGAGGGCGGCGGTGTCACCGCGGCGATACGCTGCCAATTCTTGTGCATCATCAACCATGTCCGTAGAGGAGAGCCAGGTGGTCTTCATGACAGATAACGCATCAGGGGGCGGATTTATTGTGCGGGCGGTTTATTTTTCCACGGTGTGGAAATAATTTTTCCACGGTGTGGAAAAGTTCGCGCCTGCGGGGGGGCTGTTTTTCCACAGTGTGGAAAAGGGGTTGGCGGCGGCGGCGCGCGCCCCCTTCGGGGAACCGGGGTGGCGGGCGGCGGCGCGGGGGGTGGGCGGGCGGGGGGATTCTTGGGGGCGGGGGGGGGAGGGGGGCGAGCAGGGCGGCGTGATCGGTCTGGCCTTCGAGTTGGCGGTCGTAGGCGGCTTGCAGGATGGTGGCGAAGTGCGGGCCGGGGGTGTGGCCGCGGGCGATGAGGTCGCGCCCGGTGATGAGCGGCGGCGGGAGGACCGGTTCGTTGGCAAACTGGGTGCGGGCGGCTTGGAGAAAGTCGTAGATGTCGAGCTGGGCGTGGGAGGAGAGGCAATCGAGGCGGTGCAATTCGAGTTCGTCGGCGAAGGTTGGGGCGCCGAGCAGGTGGCGTAGTTTGGCGGGCCGCATTTGGGGGGCATCGGCGAGGCGCATGTGGCCGGCGATGATGGTGGCGACGTCGTCGGTGAGGGCGTGGGGGGCGCGCAGGCGGGTGAGAATGGCGCGGGCGATATCGGCGCCGACGGCGGCATGACCCTCGAAGCGCCAGCGTTGGGTGCCGTCGCGCAGGGTGGCGAAGTGGGCGGTGGGGGGCTTGCCGACATCGTGCAGCAGGGCGGCGAGGGCCAGG
>CAZNGD010000244.1:0-1945 GCA_964572295.1 uncultured Verrucomicrobiota bacterium | reverse complement strand
CCATTAGCACGCGGTTTGGGGTGGTGGTGCGGGTGTGTGGTTTGGGGGGGGGGGGGGCTTCCTCCTCTGTTCCGGGGGGCGGGGTTGTCGCCGGGGGTGGGGGGGGGGCGGGGCCCCCAGGGCATCGAGCATGAGGCGGGTATGGGTGAAGACATCGCCTTCGGGATGGAATTCGGGGGGCTGTTCCACGCCGATCATGGCGGCGACTTCGGGGAGGATTTCGCGGAGCAGGCCGGTTTCGTGCAGGAGTTGGAGGGCGGCGCCCGCTTGGTGGGCTTCGGTCAGCAGGCGAAAGAGTTCATCGCGGATGCGTTCGGCGCTGATGCGGTGGATTTGGGGGGCCAGCGGCGGGATGGCGGCGCGGGTGGCGGGTTCGAGGGCGAAGTCCAGCGTGGCGGCGAAGCGCACGGCGCGCAGCAGGCGCAGATGGTCTTCCTGAAAACGCGCGACGGGATCGCCGATGGCCCGGATGAGGCGGGCGGCGAGGTCGGCTTGGCCGCCGACGTAGTCGCGGAGGTCGCCGCTGGCGGGATCGAGGAGGAGCGCGTTGATGGTGAAGTCGCGGCGTTGGGCGTCGGTGCGGGCATCGGAGAAGGTGACTGCGGCGGGGTGCCGGCCATCGGTGTAGGGGGCATCGGCGCGATAGGTGGCGACTTCGACGGGGGGGCCGTCATCGGGAATGACGGTGATGATGCCGAAGGCCTGGCCGATGGCGTGGGTTTTGGGAAACAGCGCCACGATGCGGTCGGGGAGGGCATCGGTGACGACATCCCAATCGTTGGGGGGGCGGCCGAGCAGCAGGTCGCGGACGCCGCCGCCGACGAGGAACGCTTCGTGGCCGTGCTGGCGGAGGGTGGCCAGAATCTGGCGTGGCCCGGCGGGGATGGCGTCGGCAAACTTCAATCGCGCAAGTCCGCGTAGAGGGGGCAGTGGTCGGAGGGTTGGGGGCGGGTGCGGGGGGTGACATCAATGGCGGCGGCGCGGGATTGCCCGGCAAGGGGGGGCGTGGCCAGCACGTAATCAATGCGCCAGCCGCGTTTTTGTGCGGGGTTGAACGGCACGCGGTAATCATAGAACGAATAGTCCACCAGGTCGGGGTTGTGGTGGCGGAAGAGATCGGTGAAGCCGATGGCCAGCACATCCTCGAAGGCTGCGCGGATGGCGTGGTGGTAGCACACGTGATCTTTTTTGGTTTCGGGGTTGCTGACATCCAGCGGGAGGCGGGCGACGTTCAGGTCGCCGCACCACAGGAAGGGGCGGGAGGGGGCCTGGCGGCGCAGAAAGTAGTCCTTGAGGCGGGCGAGCCAGTTGAGTTTGTAGGCATACATCTCGTGTTCGATGTCGCGGCCCTGGGGCACGTAGGTGTTCACCACGTGGACCTCGCCGAAACGGGCGTGGATGAGGCGGGCGGGGTCGGCGGGGTCGTCATCGAGGCCGAAGGAAACCTCGGCGGCGGGAAGTTTGGAAACGAGGGCCACGCCGTTGTAGGATTTTTCCCCCTTGAAGGCCACGTGCCAGCCGGCAGCGGTGAAGGCGTCGGCGGGAAACAGGTCGTCGGTCACTTTGGTTTCCTGGAGGCACAGGACATCGGGGGTGAAGTCGCTCAACCAACGCAGGACGGCGGGGAGGCGGGAGCGGACGGAATTGCAGTTGAATGTGGCGATGCGCATGATGCGGGCCATTCTACCACGCGCGGCGCGGCGCCGCCTCTGTTTTTTTGGGGCGCGGCTCAGGCGCGGGCGGCGCGCGGGAGATATTTGTAGTAGAGGGCCAGGTCGGTGGCCACGAACAGCAGGTTGAGCGCGTAGAGCACGATGACCGGATCGCGGGAATAGAGCCATTTGTGGGCGATGCCGGAGGCGTAGCCGCAGCACAGGATGGTCATGAAGAGCGGGCTTTTGCCCACGACGGTGCGGGTGAGATCGGAAGAGCGTCGTGTAGGGAA
>CAZNGD010000243.1:0-3545 GCA_964572295.1 uncultured Verrucomicrobiota bacterium | reverse complement strand
GGTGCCCGCCTGCACATGGGGACGGCCACCAACTTTTCGGAACGGCTGCGGCGGACGGAGCTTGGCGCCAAGGGAATGCCCGGATATGTCGAATTGAATCCCGTGAAAAGTATTGAACTATGACTCCTTTATCGAGTGATTGCGCCCCCCTGTACCCAACTGCATTTTCCGGGCTCACAGGGTGTACTGGATGAGGAGAGTCGGGAGTGCCGGCCCGAGCGGGGAAAATAGAATTGTGGGGCAGTGGACTTTCTGCTCAAATGAATCACGGTGTCAACCGAACAGGGCTTATGAAAAGTCCGACGGGAACGCAGGCAAGGAGGCGCGCATGATGGCGACAAGAGGGGTATTGAGGGGGCTGGTTCTTTTGGGCCTGTTGTCGGCGGGGTGGGGATTGGCGCAGACGGTGCTGACCGTGGATGAGGCCGCAACGCGGATCGGCGAGACGGTCACCTTTGAAGGCAAGGTCATGAGCATGGCATCTTCGCCGGAGTTCAAGGCCACCTATGCCAGCTTCGGGGGGGCGTATCCGTTTCAGAAGCTTTCGGTACTTTTTGCCGGCGAGAACGAAGCGATCGTTTCGTGCGATCTCCCGCGGCTCAACGGTCGGACCGTGCGCGTGACCGGCAAGGTCGAGGGCGGGAAGAGGGGTCCCGTTGTGCGTGTGACGGACACGAACCAGATCGAGGTGCTGGCGGTCGCGGTGATGGATTCGCTGGATTCCGAGGGCGAGGGGCCGGCCTTTCGCAAGCAACTGAAGGCCACGCTGCGCGACCGGTTCAAGGCCGGTGATTATGCGTCGCTGGATGCGGTTGCGGCGAAATGGCGGACGGGCAAGGAGCGCCTACTCGACGGCACCTGGAAGATGGCGATCTTTTACGGGACGTTTTCCGAGCCGGTTCTGCCGTATCCGGACTATTTCCGGGCGCTGGAGGAGTGGCAGGCGGCCTTTCCTGATTCCATTACGCCCCGGCTGCTTCAGGCGAATGCGCGGGTGGCCCATGCGTGGGAAGCCCGCGGCAGCGGTCTCGCCATCACGGTCACCGAAGAAGGCTGGAAGGCGTTCCGGGAACGCCTGGCGCTGGCCCGGAGCGAACTGGCCGCCCTGCATGCGCGCCGGACGGAATGTCCCCAGTGGTTTGCGATCATGCAGGTCGTTGCGCTGGGACAGGGCTGGAGCCGCCCGGAATACGAAGCCTTGTTCGAAGAGGCGATCCGCTACGAGCCGGAATATCTGGTGTATTACGACCGGAAGATCAATTATCTGCAACCGAAATGGCATGGCGAGGAAGGTGAGTGGGTGGAATTCGTCAATTCGCTTTTGGATCGCTTTCCCGGTGGCCTGGGAGAGGAGCTGTACGCCCGGCTCGCCTTCGTGTACCGCAAGGACTCCGATCAGGAGATGCTCCGGAAAAAGGGGCGGTATTTTCCCGACATGGGGTTCCGGTGGAAACCCATGAAAGCCGGGTTTGAGCGGATGCGCGCCCGCTTTCCGAAGTCCTCGTGGATACTCAACGGCTATGCCATTTTTGCCGGCAAGGCGGGCGATTGGGAAACGACCCGGCATCTGCTGCTCGAACTGGGCGACAACTGCGACATGAACATCTGGCTGACGTGGAACAACGTCGCCCTCGCCCGGATGTGGGCTGATGGCAAGGGGCTTTCCGACAGCTATTTCATCTTGTTCCGCTGAACCGAAATCGGCGGTGGCGAGAGATCATGAGTCCATTTTTAAGGGGACAGGAAAGAGGTCGGTTCCATTTGATAAAGGGGGTGGCCATTAGAGGTTCAGGTCCCTCCTGCGGCGGGCGGCGCGTAGCGCCAAGGGAAGGCTCGGATCTGTCGAATTGAAAACCATGAAAAGCATCAAATAATGAAACGGCCCCCTTTTCTCGAGAAGAGGAACCCATGAGCAATCAGGCAACGCCCCGGGAAAAATGGAGCGGCAAGGTCGGCTTTATTCTGGCTGCCGCCGGTTCCGCCATCGGATTGGGTAACATCTGGAAGTTCCCTTATATCGTCGGTGAAAATGGTGGCGGCGCGTTTGTCCTGGTCTACCTGCTCTGCATCACCGCGATCGGGATGCCGGTCATGCTTTGCGAGTTTGCCTTGGGGCGACACACCCAACTCAGCCCGGTGGGCGCGTTCCGGGCGCTGGCACCCAAGGCTTCGCTGCTGATTCACCTGTTGGGCTTGGGGGTGTTGACGGCGGGCGCTTTTGCCCTGATGTTCCGTTGCTGGGGGTGGGGCGCCTTGCTGGTTTTGCTGGGCATCCTGATCTTCCGGTTTGGCTGGGTTCTGGTTGGCATCAGTGGCGTTGTCGCGGGCTTCACGATCCTTTCGTTCTACAGCGTCGTGGCGGGCTGGACCATCGGCTACATCTGGAAAGCCGCCGTGAATCAGCTTCATTTCGCCACGGTGGCCGAAGCGCAAGCGCATTTCACCGCGTTCATCCTCAATCCGGCATGGGCCATCGGCTGCCATTTCATCTTTATGCTTTTGTGCGTCCTGATTGTGTACAAAGGCGTCCAATCGGGCATCGAGCGCTGGTCAAAGATTCTGATGCCGCTGCTGTTCCTGATCATCTTTGCCCTGATCATCCGCAATTTGACGCTGCCCGGCGCCATGGAAGGCGTGCGGTTTTATCTGACGCCCGATTTTTCCAAGATCACCACCGGCAGCGTCCTGACCGCGCTGGGCCAGGCCTTTTTCTCGCTCTCACTGGGCATGGGCGTAATGGTCACCTACGGCAGCTATCTGGATCGCGACAAAAGCCTCGTGTCCTCCACCGTTGCCGTCGTGGGCCTTGACACCCTGGTTGCCCTGATGGCCGGGCTGGCGATTTTTCCGGCGGTTTTTGCGCAGGGATTCGACCCTGCCGCCGGACCGGGCCTGGTTTTCCAGGTTTTGCCCACCGTGTTTTTGCAAATCCCGCTGGGCATCTTCTGGGCCTTCCTGTTCTTTATTCTTTTGCTCATCGCGGCGCTGACCTCCGGCATTAGCCTGCTGGAAGTTGTCACGGCGTATTTTGTGGATGAGCGCCATTGGACGCGGCCGCGAGCCACCGTGGTGTTTGGCACCGCGATCTTTCTGCTGGGCTGCCTCTGCGCCATCAGTGTGGCCGACTGGTCCCGGCTTGAATGGATTCATGTGCTGCTGATCAAAATCTTCGGCGCGGCCAAGCCCTCCTTTTTCGACACCATGGATAATCTTTCATCCAATTGGCTGTTGCCGCTGGGCGGGCTGTTCATTGCGGTATTTACCGGTTGGGTCTGGGGCACCCAATATGCGTTGGAAGAAATCCGTCAAGGCTCCTCCACCTTTGACCATGTGCATCTCATCCACCTCATGGCGGGCATGCGGGAGCCCCCGTCGGCCGCTGCCGGCAAACCCGTGCTGACGCTTGCCGCCTTCTGGGGCATCTTCATTCGCTTCATTTCCCCGGTGGCCATTCTCTTCGCCTTCCTCCACACCATCGGCTGGCTCAACTTAACGTAAGCGAGGTGGGCCGTTGAGCGCGGCACAAAACCGGATTTTGGGCTGTG
>CAZNGD010000242.1:0-3572 GCA_964572295.1 uncultured Verrucomicrobiota bacterium | reverse complement strand
ACTCTTTCCCTACACGACGCTCTTCCGATCTAGCTGCTCATCCGTGGCGTAGCCCTGGTTGAGCGACTCATATTTTTTGAACACGTTGGTGAAGTAGCCCGCGGGGACGGCGGGGGCGTAGCCGTTGACGAGGCGCACGCGCGACGACATGATGGCGCATTCGTAGAGGCTGGCCCAGTGCGATTCGCCGGGCCAGAGCGGCAGGGCCAGGGCGTGGGGGGGGCGGCCGGCGTTGGCGGTGTCGTCGTGCGCCACGGCTTCATAGGCGGCATTGGGGCCGGGCAGCCGGTAAAAACTGGGGAACACCATGCCCATGGATTGCGCGAAGGATCCCGCGGCCAGTCCGCCGCAGAGCAGCCAGAGCGCGGCGCGGGTCAGGCCGCGGCGCGCGCCGCCCACCCGCGTCAGCAAAATGGCCAGCAACGGGGCGAGCGCCACCGGCAGCAGGCAATAGATTTTCACCGGCTGGCGGATCATCGCATATTTCGGCACAATTTTGCGAATGACGCGGATGACGATGCCCTCGTGGGGGCCGTGAATGCCGAGGCCCAAAATGATGATGCCAACCGTGGCCAGCAGCAGGATGGGCACTGCGCGGCGGGCGAGCGTGGCGGCGGCATCCGTGGCGGGCTGGCGGAGGGTCCAGACCCAATCGGCCACGCCGACCGCCAGCAACAGCAGCAGCGGCAGGCCGACAAAAGCATGGTTGGCCATGCCGGAGCTGGTGGTGGAAATCAGGCCGTGGGCAGGTGGGGAATAATGGGCCATCTCGGCGAGGGTGCGCCCCCCAGCCATCACGGAGCCGGCCAAGTGGCGGCTGGCCAGGGTGCTCATCCCTCCCGCCACCAGCACCAACGCCGCGCAGGGCAGCAACGGGATCACCGCGCGGCGGATGGCACCGGGCCAATTCCGCCACGTGGGCGCGGCCAGCCACAGCGCGAACAGCGCAAACGGCGGCGCGGCCAGCATGGAGAAATAGAACACGTGCAAATCGGTCATCAGCGCGCACAGAATCATCAGCCCCGCCAGCAGGCCGCCCTTGCCGGCGCGGTCGCGGATGGCCCGGTCCAAGCCGTAGAAGAGCAGCGGGGGAAAGGCCAGCGCGAAGCCGGTTGGCGAGCCGGCAAAAAGCGTGATCCAGCGGTAGGGCAGCGCCGTCACCAATAGCGCGGCGACCAGCGCCGCGCCGCGCGATGCGGTGAACCGCCGCGCCAGCAACCCCGCGCCGAGAACACCCAGCAGCACGGAAGCCAAGCCGGCGGCATTCCAACCGGCGGCGTGGCCCGCCCATGGCGCGAAGGCCATATACACCAGCGAAAAAGGCAGATAGTAGAGGTCCGGCTGCCTGCGCTCGGCATCGTTGCCGAGATTGAACTCATAGACATTGTGGAACAACGGCGAGCGACCGGTAAAGGCATCCAGCCCCAGCCAAAAGTGGTAGAGCAGTTGCAGGTGGTCGCCCGCAATCAGCGGTTGGGGCGCAAGGGCGCGGGTGTGGGTGTGGCCATAGGGAATGGCTTGGCCGAAATAACGCGGCAGCGGCATCGCCGCACAAAGCCACATCAGCAGGCCGGCCACCAGAAGCAGGCCGGCAAACCCCAAACGGCGAGGACGCGGATTCATGCGGCCAGAATAGAAAGCCGCGCGGGGCGAGGCAAGCAAAAGGCCGCGCGCCAGCGGGCCTTACTTTTGCCCCACGATGCGCGGCTCCGTGCCGTTGAGCAAACGGCGGATGTTGGCCCGGTGCTTCCAAATCACCAGTACGCCCATCACGATGAGCGCGCCGGTCAGCAAGCGGTTGTCCGCGCCGTGCAGGGCCACGTGCGCCACCGGCACGGCAATGGCCGCCAAAATGGAGCCCAGCGACACCCAGCGGGTCAACAACACCACGACGGCAAACACCAAAAACCCGATGCCTACGGCCGCCGGCGCAATGCCCAGCAGCATCCCCGCGCTGGTGCTGACACCCTTGCCGCCCTTGAATTTCAGCCACACGGGCCAGTTATGTCCAGCCACCGCCGCCACGCCGCAGGCCAAACCCAGCCAACCGGGCGCGCCGTCCACCAGCAGCGGGAATGCAAACGCGGGCACAAAGCCTTTCACGGCATCGAGGATGAACGCCAAAATACCCCACCCTTTGCCCACGCAGCGGAATACATTGGTGGCGCCGATGTTGCCCGAGCCCACCTGCTGCAGGTTGATGCCCTTGAGCCGGGCAATCAGCAGCCCGTTGGGAATCGCGCCAAGCAAATAGGCGGCCACCACCAGCAGCGTCAAATGAAGCGGCGAGTTTGTGATCATGCGCCACAAGATGCGCCGCCTGCCGTCAAATGGCCAGCCGAAAGCGATGAAATTCGTTCCACATTCGGGTTGACTCCGCACGTATTCCAGTACAATCTTTCCGATGGCAATATTCGAAGGGCTCATTATCATGATTAATCCAACGTTGGCGTTTATGAGTCTACCCAGCGGAGCCGAGTGGATCATCATCCTGATCATCGCTGTCCTGATCTTCGGCCGACGCCTGCCGGAAATCGCCCGGGGAATCGGCAAAAGCATCACAGAGTTTAAAAAGGGCATCAAGGACGTCGAGACTGACATCAAGTCCGTTGACGAACCCGCCCAAAAAGCTGACGAGGCACCCAAGAAAGAAGAGCCTAAGCCTTAGGTTGCAGCCGGTTTGATTATTCGCTTCTTCTGCCAGAATCGGCAGACCAGCAAGCCGCCCTCGTACAGGATGTAGAGCGGGACCGCCAGTGCGACTTGGGAAATCACGTCGGGCGGTGTTAAAACCGCTCCGATAACGAAAACCCCGAGAAACACATATTTCCGCGCTTCGCAAAGCGCCGCAAATGAAACCAGCCCCATCCGCTCGGCGAACACGATGGCGATGGGCGTCTGGAAAGCGATGCCAAACACCAGCGCCAGCACTAGAATGAAATCCGCCGTCTTGCCCACTCCGGGTTGATAAGTCAAATAATCAATCCCAAGGTCGAACTTCATAAAGAACTTAAACACCCATGGTGCTATAACCAGCAGAAAAAACAGCACGCCGCCCGCGAACAATGTCGCGCTGGCAGGGACAACCACATGCACATACCGGCTCTCGTGCTTGTACAGCCCCGCCGAGATAAAGGCCCAGAGCTGGTAGAAGATCCACGGAGAACTGATCAATGCCGCCAAAACCAGCGCCGCCTTCATGTAGACCAGAAACGGCTCAGCCGGCTGGACGGCCTGCAACCGCACTTCGATTCCCGCCGCCTCCATCGCCACCTTATACGGCGACAGAATGACCCCTGCGAACCACTTGCCCGCCGACAGCGAGGCAAAGAACGCCACCACGAATCCCCCCAGCGCCAATCCCAACCTCCTCCGCAATTCGTCCAGATGCCCCCCGATCGACATCTGAACCATGCCCCCATTATCACGCCTATGTCGTCTTCTACGCATCCTCCGCATTCAACCGCATCTGGCCCCAACACGCAAGATAACACAAGCTAACTTTTCACGGATATTACTACTCGCCAAAAATACAGAATGATATGGCGTCGAAAATGGTTTTAAGCGGCAAA
>CAZNGD010000241.1:0-3587 GCA_964572295.1 uncultured Verrucomicrobiota bacterium | reverse complement strand
GATTTTCCGATGATGGCGCGTTGCGGACGACCCGAGCTGGACTCGTGTCCGCGAGCGGTCGGCAGCGACGCGCCAGCGCGGAGAAGACGCCGGTTGGTTTTGGCGCCGCTAAAATCCACAAGAAATCCTCCACCCCAAGCGCCGGAAAACGGTTACAGGTTAAAGGTTGCAGGTTTCAGGGGAACAGCCAGAAAACCCAGCAACCCCGGCCTCAGCGAGGCCGGCTACAGTAAATCTCGCTTGCGCTCTTTCGCGCCGCTTGCGTCGCTTGCGTTAAAGGCCTTTGGTTGTTCAGCCCTCTCAACCGGGGCGGAACGCCGCCACCACCTCGGCGGCAACCCGCTTGCCGTGGATTTCGATTTCCACCCGCCGCCCCGGCTCGCCCAATGCCACGGGCAGATACCCCAGCCCAATCCCCATGCCGAGACTGGGCGCAAACGTCGCGCTGGTCAGGGTGCCGATCTGCTGGTCCGCGTGCCATACGGCGCAGCCATGACGCGGCACCCCCCGGTCCAGCAATTTTATTTTCATCAGCTTTTCGCGGAGGCCCGCTGCCGTGCGCTGCCGCAAGCCTTCGCGGCCCATGAAATCGCCTTTCGCCATCTTGACCACCCAGCCGCAATTCGCCTCGTCAGGCGTGCGGGTTTCATCGGCATCCTGCCCATAGAGCAAGTAGCCCGCTTCCAGCCGCAGGGTATCGCGCGCGCCGAGGCCGCACGGTTGCAGTCCGCAGGCCGCGCCGCGTGCCAGCAGCGCGGCCCAGAGTTCCCGAATCGCCGGCGACGAAGCCGCCACCTCGAAGCCATCCTCGCCGGTGTACCCGGTGTGCATCACGATGGCCGTCTCACCCGCCCACGGCAATTCCGCCGCGTGGAATCGCGGGATGATCGCCGCCGCTGGCAGCAGCCCGGCCACCAGCGCGCCCGCGCGCGGCCCCTGCACCGCCAGCATGGCCAGCCGCTCGCTGGCATTCTCCAGCGCCACGTCAAAACCGACCGCCTGCCGCTGGAACCACGCCATATCCTTGGCCGTGGTGGCTGCGTTCACGACCGCCAAAAAACGCTCCGGCCCGAGGCAAAACGTGATGGCATCATCCAGAATGCCGCCATCCTCGCGCAGCAGATGCGCATAAACCCCGCGCCCCGGCATGGCGCTCATCCGATTGCAGTTGACCCACTCCACAAACCGGTACGCCTCGCGCCCCGTCACGAAAATGTGGCCCATGTGCGACACGTCAAACACGCCGACGGCCGTGCGCACGGCCCGATGCTCCGCCAAAATGCCGGCAAACTGCACCGGCAGTTCCCAGCCATGGAAATCCACCATCCGCCCGCCAGCCGCCACCAGCTCGGCAAATAACGGGGTTCGTTGCAGCGTTACGCTCATGGTCCGCCTTGTTGACTTGCCGATGCCTACTCCGAACTCCCGACCGCGGCCAGGTTGCGCTTGAGGATTTCCGCATCCGGCGTGTATTGCAAGGCTTGCCGCCAATAGGCAATGGCCCGGTCGCGGTCCCCGGCCTGCAAGGCCAGCGCGCCAAGGTTGTTGAGCACATCCGGCTGCGCCGGGTTCACCGCCAGACTCGCGCGCCACTGTTCCAGCGCGGGCCCCACGTGCCCCTGCTGCGCCAGAATCATCGCCGCGCGGTTGCGGGCGTTGACGTTCTCCGGATACAGCTGCACCAACTCCGCATACGCATCCAGCGCGCCGGAAGCATTCGCCGCCAGCTCTTGCGCATGCCCCAGATTGACCAGCGCCGCCTCATGACCGGGGGCAATCGCCAACGCCTGCTGGAAACTCCGCACCGCCCGCGGATAATCCTTTTTCTCCGCCGCGCGAATCCCGCGTTGCAGCGCCGCCGCCACCACCCCAAGGCGGTCCGCGCGCACCACGGGCGCCAATAGATTTTCGACCGGCGCATAATCATCCGTCAGCACGCATTCGCCATTGCGCGCGCGCAAATCCGCAAAGTTGTCCGCCGTCAGGACGCGCCCCTGAAACGATGCCGGCCGGGTCGCCACCGCCGCCAAGCCCGCGAGGTCCAGCGGCTGGTTGGCGCCGACAAACACGGTGGTGTTGCGCGGCCCCAATTCCGGCACCGCCGACACCGCGCCCCGGAACGGGAACACCTCGGCCAACGTCTGCGCCACCGCATTCATGAACCCGCCCACATCGTAGGCATCAATCAGGTTCATCACATACACCCCATCCGGTTTGAGCAGCTCGCGCACCTGCGCCATGAACTCGCGCGTCGTCAACTGGTACGGCACGGAATAATCGCTCACCGAATCGCACACAATAAAATCGAACAGCGGCACCCGCCCCGGCGTGGCGCGGTTTTGCCGCAACGCGTCCGCCACATAATTGCGCGCATCCTGGTGATGAATTTCCAGCGGCGCATCGGCCGGCAGGCCGAACGCCTCGCGCGCCGCGCGCGTCACTCCGGGATCAATCTCCACCACAATCAACTCGCTGCCCGGCCGGGCGCGAAAAAGGTAGTTGGGGAAAACGTATCCCCCGCCGCCCAGCAGCAGCAGGCGCACCGGCCGCTCATTACGCCCCAGCTTCTGGTTCACCAGCGCGTCATAGATGCGCATATAGGGATATTTCAGGTCCCCCAAGTCCGCCAAATCCACCTCGCTATGCCGCAGCTTGTCCTGATAAAACGCGCGATGATTCGGGTTGCCATCCTCGCTGGTCACGGTCAGGAACTGGTACTGCGTCTCGGCAAAAAAGATGGCATCCGGCTCATTCGGCACATCGCGCAACTTGAGCGTCCGCGCCACACTCGCCACCCCCTCGCCCGGTGCCACCGCCAAAAAAAACGCCGCCAAAAAAATCGCCAGCCCCGCCGACGCCCCCGCCACCGCGCCGCGCCCCTGCCCCCGCGCCGCCCACGCATAGAGCAACCCCAGCACCGCCAGCAGCAGCGCCATGCTCACCACAATCCGCACACTCCCCAGCCACGCCGTCAGATAAAAACCCGTAAGGAATGTCCCCGCAATGCTCCCCACCGCATTCCAGGCATACAGCGTGCCAATCGCCCGCCCCGTTTGCGCCGCGCGCTCAATCGCCAGCTTCGCCACCATGGGGCTAATCGTCCCCAGCACCGCCGCCGGCAGCAGAAACGCCCACGCCATGTGCAGCAAAATCCGCACCGGCCACGACAGCCCCATCAGCCACGCCGCATTTCCCGCCCACGCATTCAGCCACAAAATCGCCAGACACGCCCCCGCCGACGCAAAAAACATCGCCGCGATCCGCCCCCGCAAATTACGCGCCGCATCCGCCATCCGCCCCCCCCAATAATTCCCCAAACTCATCCCCGCCAAAATCACCCCCAGCACTCCCGTCCAGGTGTACAACGATGACCCCAGGTAGCGCGCAATCAAACGACTCGCCACCAGCTCCACCGTCATCAAACCCGCGCCCGTCAAAAACACCGTGGCATTCAACCAAAACGTACGTTGCGTTGTGCTCATGACCCCGCACCATACCCCAACGCCCCCCCCCGAATCCAGAACGATCGCCCCACAACGCCGCCAAACGGCGAATGAATTTCTATCTGTGACGCAATGACATTAGAA
>CAZNGD010000240.1:0-3593 GCA_964572295.1 uncultured Verrucomicrobiota bacterium | reverse complement strand
GGCGAGATGCACGATGGTGGTCAATGAAAGCGATCAGCCGCAGACAGTTCTTGCAGGTGGCCGGGGCCTCTGTGGTGGCGGTCGCGGCGGCATCGATTCCCTGCATCAGCAAGGGCGATGAGGGTGAAGGTGTGATTCGCGTCCGAAACACACCTGCAGTATTGGGCATGCGTACCAAACGCAGGACATTTTGTCAGCAGTCCACGTTTCCCTCCGCGCCGGATGCCCTGCGCGTGCTGGCCTCGCGCGGGATCGAAGCGGAGATATTTATTGATCTTTGAAGTTTTTGCCGGTCGTAGTTTCAAGTATTAACCGGTCTCCTCGAAAGGGGGGTCACGCGAAAGCGAGAAACGCGACGGTGTTGGCCGGGGTGCGAAGTGTCTCCCGCGGGGATCGAGCTACCTCGGCCGTTTTTTTTGATGATGATTCCTGTCAACCAGGCATGCGGACTTGCCCGTGTATGGGCACGCGTGCAAAGGTCCACGGAGGTATGTGATGAGTGCTCGCAAGGATCCATTGCAACGCGATGAAAATGCCATGGCTGCGGCCCTGCGCCGAATCGGCGAGCATATTCAAAACTATAAGTTTGACGCCGCGTTGGCCAAGATCAACGCGGAATTGGACAATCCGGATTTGACCGATCCGGACACGTCTCGATTGCTCGCCATGGTCGGGGATAGCGAGTTCAAGCGCGGCCGTTATGCAGAGGCGGCCGCCGCCTATTTGGATGCCGGTTGCCTGGGCGTTGGACACGCCACCCTTTGGCTTCGGCCTTTGCTCGGCCACGTGCGGTCGCTCTTGAAGATTCCCGATGTAGATGCGGCATTGACAATGGCCCAGCAAGCCGTGGGCATGGGGGTTTCCAAAATGGCGGCTTTTGACGAACAGGTCCGCTTGGTCAAGCAGGAATTTGCCGCGAATGGAGCCGCCCAGGTGCCGCGACTGCCCCAGCGGGTCAGCGTGGTAGCCACGAAAATGGGCTACTTGTTTCTAGAGGAGGGAGAGCCCGAAGCCGCAGCAGGGTTTTTCAATTTCGCGGTGGATCACAGCAAGCATGGTGCTTGCCGTGCCCGCCAGGGATTGGCAAAGATTGCGTTGGCTCGGGGGGCGCATGGGGAGGCGATTGGACTGGCCACCGAATCCATCCGCATCGGCGGATTCAAAGCCAAAACCCTGTCGTCCTGGCCGATTTTGATTTCAGCCCGGAACCAATTGGGCGGCAGGCGGATCAGTGATCGCCTAGTAAGGGGGCTCGCATTGGCTCCTGCGGCAGTGCGATCCCGGGCGGTGCTCGCCATTGTGCGCGAATTGCGGAAGAACGACATGCGCCAATGGCGGGAAATCGCGGACAACTGGATGGCAAACGAAGGGGAAGATTTCCCGCGGGTCCAGCGTGAAATCCAGAAGCTGATTTTGTCTTCCATCAAGTCGGAACCGGGAAACGCATCCGCCAAACGCGCGGCAGCGGAGCAGCTTTTGCAAATGCCGGCACTGGGTCCGCGGGAATGGATCATGGCCGCCAAGGAGCTAGTTTGCTCCAGTTTTTTGGATGGGATAAACATCGATGTCGGACAACTGGCGGCATCGGGCGTCGCAAAATATCACAACGCGGATTTTGGCGCCACCGCTACGCATAGTCTGGCTCTCGCTTGCATTGCGGCCAAGCAATATGTTCCTGCGCGGACGCTCTTGCAGAGCAATATTCAAGGGCGAGACGCAGGAAGCCCCTTGTGGGGAAAATCCACGTGGGCCTTGGCCCGGATGGAGAGTTCACAGGGGAATTATTCGGTGGCGGCCGCGGGTTTTCATTCCTTTTTCTCGGCACCGCGATTGCCCACCCGGCTGCGAATGAAGGCCAAACTGCTGTGGATTGAAAACATATTGCAGGCAAGCGCAACGGTGGATTCCGAAGCGGCAAAAGCGGAGCTGATCCAGGCTCTCGACGGTGTGCAAGATCCGTTTGTATTTCTGGATGTTGCGCGACAGCTTCAATCTTCGACAGACGAGTTGCATGCATGGGGCAGAACGCTTTTTGCACAAGGGTCGGCTCTGGCCGTAGCGCAATTCAACGACACCGAGTTGCCAACGGTTGCCCTCGCCATTCTGTTCAAGCTAACGCGCCGGCAAGTCATCGATTTTGACCACAGCGCAGATGCCGTAGCCTTTTGGGAAAGCTTGGATGACGATAAACGCGACTGGCTATGGTCCACTTCTTCGGTCTTCTGGGAATATATTGGGATGATTTTCGAGGCATATGTGCGTGTCGGCGATTTGACTGGCGCCGAACAATTCGTCCAGGAATTCCTGGAGGACCCGGCCACGCCGCCGAATGGATTGCCCTATCTTGGAGTGCCGCTGATACGACAGATGGTGCACCGAAACCGGACCGCAGAAGGTTTGGCCCTTTGTCGGTGGCTGGTCAAGAATGCCCCGCGGCATCTATGGTGTGCCTGGGCCTGGTATTGGCTGGCGCTGGATGCCTACCAGCAGGAACTGACAGACAAGGCGCACGAGTACGCCACCCGTTTGCGCGAAGCCCAGGGCATGCAGAAGGGACTTTTGGCCGATCTCGATGCGAGGGCCTTGCTGATCCTGGCCGATTTGAATCCCGCCAACATGGATACCCAAGCCGTGAACTACGACCCACAGCAGCTATCCCGGTTGCAACAGAAGGTCGCAGACGACATGGCGTTGTTCCAATGAAAACAAGCCATCGGCATTGGGTGGCCGTTGGGGTTGCTCAGGAATATGAAGTATGACTCCCGCCCCAATAACAGAGAAGGCATCAGCAAAGTCCAACAAGACTGCCCCCCCCCCATTTCACCTCTTTGAATGCCAAGGGCTGGTTTTTGTCTACGATACCTCCAACTGCCGGTTTTTCCGGATCGACGAGCCGACCAAGCAGTTTCTTGAACTGTGTCTCACCAGTTCCGTCGCGGAGGCGAAAAAAGTCCTGCTGGATCGCGGGGAATTCCCGGACGATCTTGTGGGGAATGTCGGGCAGGAAGTCTCCATTCTGGCCAAGCATGGCTTGTTCGATATACCGAACTATTCCATAGGCCAAAAACAATTCGAGCAGCTATTGGAACAGCGCTATTCCACGGCATGGAACAAGCTCGAACTGGCGTTGGCGGAGTCTTGCAACCTGGCCTGCACCTATTGCTATTGCGGCACATGCCGGGACATGCCCAGCCAGGGGCTGATGACTGAAACGGTGGCGCGGCAGGCCATCACCTGGCTGTTTGCCGCCAGCGGGAAAAGCGAAACGGTCAGCATCACTTTCTTTGGCGGTGAGCCCTTGTTGAACAAGCCGGTGCTCCGTTTCGCCATCCAGTACAGCCAGCAACTGGCCAAGCTGCACTGCAAGAAGGTCTACTACTCCATGACGACCAACGGGACCCTGCTGGACGACGATGTTATCGGGTATATTAAGCGATACAATTTTGGTTTAATGGTGAGTCTGGACGGACCACCCGATCTTCACAACAAACAATGCCCGACTCGTGGCGGGCAACCTTCGTTTAATGAAGCCGCCGCCGGCATCAAGAAGCTGATGTCCCGGCGCCGGACGGTTACGGTGCGTTGCACCATGA
>CAZNGD010000239.1:0-3599 GCA_964572295.1 uncultured Verrucomicrobiota bacterium | reverse complement strand
GCAGCGGCACCCCACAGGTCGTTGGGGTTCTCATTCGCCTGAAACTGGAAGGCCGTGGAGTTTTCCAGCGTCAACGAACCGCTCCACAGATGCCCTTGCGGGGCCGGATGATTGGTCAGGAGGCTGTTGATGTTGGGGGTCCAGCCGTTGAAATCGCCCACCACGGCCAGGTCGGTCAGACTCGGCGTGGGCAGGGGCGTCACGCCCACCCATTCCATGCGGAACTCCGTGGTGGAGTCGTTGAACGTGAAGCGATAGGAGCCGGGAGTCAAGCCGGTGAACGAGAGGTTGCCGCCGCCGATCGCTGGCGCCTGGCTGACCGCAGGCACGCGGACGATGGCCGCAGTTCCGCCCCAGTTGATGTCCCAACTGCCGTTGGCCGTGAATTTGAATTCGCCCGCAGCGGCCGTGACTTGCTGGGTGGTGACCCAGGTGTTATCCGCCACCAGCGTCATATTGGCCACCGATGACCACACGCCGGAGAACGCCGAACCCGCCACGGCCATGGAGGAATAGGGCGAAGAGGCTGCGACCGCGATGCTCGCAGTCCCCAACAAGGCCATTGCAATGATTCCGGCTTTTGTCCTCATGGTCACCTCAATCCGGGGTGGGCATATCACATTCCGCCGCTATAAACAATACATCGTTTGTCAATCGTTGGCAAGAAATGCGGGGGGAGAAGGGGCGGGCTGGGGGGGGGGGCGCCCGGCCCCCGGAATGGGGGGGGGGGCGGGCGGGCGCTGGGCGGCGACGCGCCATATTTCTATTGGCCGAAGCGCGCGGAAAACAGTAGATTCATGATGGCAGTGAATGCGCGAGGAGTGCGACCATGAAAAAAAAGGCGTTGGCAAGCTTGTGGGGACTGGTGGGGCTGGCGGTGACCGCTTGGGGCCAGGCCACACTGCCGACCTTCCATTCCGGCCCGTGGTATCAGTCGCCACTACCGACCGGTTGGACGCAATCCGGTCTGGGCACCGACTACAAGGCCGATTACGACAAGAACGGCGAGAATGCCGCCAAGTTTGACGGCTCCAACGATTCCCTGCAAATCCGCTACAGCACCACCGCCGCCACCGTCTCGTATTACATCCAAGGCAACAGCATCTCGGGCGAATATGTCTTTAAGGTGCAGGAGTCGGCGAACGGCAGCGCCTGGACGGATGTGGTCACGTATAATTCCAGCAACCCGCTGCCGAATAATCCGCCGCTCAGCGTCACCAACAACCTCAAGGCCGCCTCGCGCTATGTGCGCTTTATCTTTGTGACCAAAGCCACCGGCAATGTGGGCCTGGATGGCGTGCTGGTGAGCGGGCCTGCCCCGCCGACGATCACCTTCACCCCCAACGGCACCAACAGCGCGCCGGTCAGCAATCAGTTCTCGATGGCGGTGGCCATCACGCCGGGCGGCGCGGGGCTCAAAAGCTGGAGCATGGTCCCTGCGTATACCGGCCCGGCGACGTTGCTCAACGGCCTGTTCACGTTCACGCCAGCGGCCGCGGACAACGGCAAAACCTTCACCTTGACAGTGGTGGCCTCCAACGTGGTTGGCACCGTCACCAACACGGCCAACATCACGGCATCCGCCTATGTGCCGCCCGTGCCGGCGATTAATTTTTCCCCCGCCGCGCCGTACAGCGTGATGGCCACGCAGACGCAAAAACTCGGTCTGGCGGTCTCGCCCGCAGGCAGCGGCATTGCCAGTTGGACGTTGACACCCGCCTATGCCGGCACCGCCTCGCTCACCGGCACCAACTTTTCCTTTACGCCGGCTACGAACGATGCGCCCGCCAGCTACAATCTCGCCGTGTTGGCCACCAACTCGTTTGGCACCACCACCGCCACGGTGTCCATTGCGGTGACCGCCTATGTGCCGGTGCCGCCCGCCAACGCCTATATCTGCACCTTCGAGGATGGCAGCAAAGCCGGCTATGCCTCTGCCGATGTCACTCTCAGCAACAAAGTGTGGAACCTCACCGGCATTTTGATCGGCGCGGATGCCGACGACCGGAAAATCGGCAACAAGGCCGCCCGCCTCAAATTCGACCCCTCGGATGGCGAGGAAATCATGACCATCCAAAGCACGGTGATGTCCAACGGCATTGCCACCATTGCGTTCTGGTATGGGCCGTACGGCACCCACGGCGACACGGCGCCGACATTGGCGATCGAAGTCAGCGAAGTCCTCGACGGCGGCTGGGTCGAAGTCGGGCGGGTGAATGCCGGCGCAGTGGATGTCCTCACCTATTATTCCGCTGATGTCTATATCAACATTCCCCTCTATGTGCGCATTCGCGCCGTGGAGGGCAGCAATGGCCGCAGCGCCAACTTCGACAACATCACCATCACCCCCTACGCCGGCCAGGCGCTCTCGGACTACGACAAGTTTCTGCTGTATTACAATGTGACGCCGGGGGATCCGGGAACTTTACCGGACGATGACTACGATGGCGATGGCTTCACCAACTATCAGGAATTTGACGACGGCACCAACCCCTACGACGACGAGAGTTATCCGTAACGTAGTGGTTGGCCTTGCGGGGTAAGTGGGCGGGGGGGGCGGTGTCTCCCGCGGCTGTGGCGCAGCGCGCTACGGTGCCGGGGGTGGCTTGTCACCGGTGGGGATCAGGCGCAGTGTGGCGGGGGTCAGCGCAATATCGCGGATGGTGACCGGGGTTTTTCCGGTGTAGTGAAACTCAAAGCATACCGGGTCCGCGCCAAGCAAAATGGCGGGGAATGATTGCGCCGGTTGGCCGGGTTCGAGCCAGGCCTCCACCAGCGGTTGCCGGGCGGGCAACGTGAGCAAACGGAAGATGCCGCCGGGGGCGGATTCGTGGATGGTGTAGGCCACGGTGATGTTGTAGAGGCCGGGGGGGAGGGGCAGGTTGGGGCCGTAGAGGGCCAGACCCGCCGGAACGGTGGCGGGCAAAAATTGAATGCCGGGTTGGCCGGGTGTGGCGTGGCCCGTATGGAAGAGCAGGGCGGGGGGGATGTGGATGGCGTTGTCCGCAGCGGGCGCGGGGAGGTCGCCCGCCGTCAGCAGCGCGGCGGACAGTTGAACGGGGCCGGCCATGGCGTGGGCCAGCGCGCCGGTGGGGCTGGGCAGCTCGGCTTGCAGCCAGTCGGGCAGCCCGCCCACGGGGTGGGTGACGCTGGCTACACCGTCCGCAGCGGGGGGAACAAGGAGCGGCTGGGTGGAGTCGGCGGCCAGCCGTAGCAAATAGCGCAGCTCCGGCGCGGGGAAGACGGGGGCGCGCAGCGTCAGGCGCGCGGATTCGTTGGCGGGGATTTCCTGGGGCGGCTCCCAGTGCCACTGCAAGGCGGCGGAATAGAGCGCCTCGGTCCAGTTGGCGTGCGGGATGTGCGCAATGGGGTGTTTGGGGAGAATGCGAAAGGCAAACGTCAGGCCGTCAGCGCCCAGCAGGGCCAGGCGGGGGTGTCCGGTCAGCGCGCGCAGCGTGGCGGCGGCGGGGAAGGGGGATACTTTTTCGGGGAAGGCGTTGGCGTGCAGAATCAGGTGGCGGACACCCATCGTCAGCAGGTCATCGAGCTGCTCATCCGTGGCGTAGCCCTGGTTGAGCGACTCATATTTTTTGAACACG
>CAZNGD010000238.1:0-3622 GCA_964572295.1 uncultured Verrucomicrobiota bacterium | reverse complement strand
CCAAGGACCGCCTGCTGACGACCATGCGCGCCGCCGCGACGTTGGCGCTGACGCTCCACACCTTCGCGCGGCGCCAAGCGCGCACGCCGATGGTCGGGCGCACCCACATGCAACCGGCCATGCCGTCCAGCGTCGGGTTGTGGGCTTCCGCTTGGGCGGAAAGTCTGCTCGATGATCTCGCCCTGCTGCGCGCCGCCTACGACCTGAATAACCAATGCCCCCTCGGCTCCGCCGCCAGCTACGGCGTGCCCATGCCCATTGACCGCCATCTGGTCAGCAACCTGCTCGGCTTCGCCCGCCCCGTGGCCAACGTTCTCCACGCCAACCAGGCCCGCGGCAAGTTGGAGGCCATCATTCTCTCCGCGCTGAGCCAGGCCATGCTGACCCTCTCCCGGCTGGCGCAGGACCTGATCCTGTTTTCCATGCCCGAGTTTGCCTACTTCCGCCTGCCGCCGGAATTCACCACCGGCAGCAGCATCATGCCGCAAAAACGCAACCCGGATGTCCTCGAACTCCTGCGCGCCAAAGCCGCCAAGGTGCAGACCTATGCCAACCTTGCGGCCGAAATCGTGCGCGCCGCCCCCTCCGGCTATAACCGCGATTTACAGGAAGCCAAAGCCCCGTTCATGGAGGGCTTTGAACTCACCATCGCCTCGCTGCAAATCATGAGCCCGCTGATTCAAGGATTGACGGTGGATGCCGCCGCCCTGCGCCGTGGTTTCTCGCCGGATGTTTTTGCCACCGACCGCGCGCTCGAACTCGTGGCCAAGGGCATGCCCTTCCGCGATGCCTATAACGAGGTCAAAAACAATCTCCAGCAGCTTGCTGGGCATAGCCCCGATGCCGCCCTCGCCGCCAAACAGCATTATGGCGCGCCCGCCGGCCTCGACTTTGCCGCCACGGCCCGCCGGATCAAGGATGCCGCCTCTTGGGCCACCCGCGAAACCAAGCGCCTGCAAGCCTGCCGCGACCGCCTCTTCACAAAAAATACAAAAAAGTAATCGGAGCCGTTGCATGTCATCCAAAGTGGGCTATCTTTCTCTCGCGGGCGGGGGAAGACAGAATAAAGATGACATGACGACAACAACGTACACGTTCGGTGATTACACCGTAACTCTGACTCTCGACCAGGAATCCCCGCTGGGGAATCTGCGCGACTTGCACATTTGCCATTTGGGCATGCGCTTCCTTGCGCCGCAACCGCTCCCCGAATTCCAACAGTATGAGTTCGATATCGCCGTCAAGCAACCGGACGGCCAAGCCCCGTCCACGGTGAAGTGCTGCGGCATCGTCGTCAGCTCCCAGCCCGAAGACAACGCCTTCCGCACCGTCATTCACTTTGCCGATCTGTGCGGCCAAGACCGCTCCAGCCTGCACACCCTCACCCGAGATAACCGCATGCGCTGTGAAGATTGCGGCAACTGCTAGCCCGCTCCCGTCCCCGTTTTTCCCCAATCCCCCACGCCCTCCCCGCAAAACGGGTTGCGGCCGCCGCCTTTTTGGCCTATAAGCATCGCGTCTGAATCGAGGAGATTTCTGCCATGAAAAAAATGTTGGCTCTTGCCGTGTTGTTGAGCGTTGTCACCCTGGCCCGCGCAACGGATGAGCGCGTATTTGCCCTCACCGCCGCTGGCGATGTGGATGCCGCGCTGGTCGCCGATGTCCGCACGCAACTGGAGCAGATGTCCGGCGCGGTCGTGCGCGCGGCCGAACCCCTCGCGCTGGCCGCCGATTTGTCCATGGACGAGATCGGCCGCGCCGCCGCCCAAACCATGCAAGCCACCGATTTTGGCATCATCGTTCTCGCCAACGTCGGCGCCGACGCCCCCCAAGGCGTCTGCCTGCCCGATGAGCATTTCGGCGTCATCAACGTCACCAAGCTGGCGGTCAATGCCACCGCCGGACAGCTCACGCGCCGCGTCATGCAAAACGCCTTGCGCGTGGAAAGCATGCTTGTCGGCATGAGCGTGTGCCCGTTCCCCCTCTGCACCCTCACCAGCTACGAAACCGCGGAAGACCTCGACCACATGAGCGGCAACTATTGCCCGCCCTGCCAGGACCGCTTCACCCGGCTGGCTGGCGAGCTGGGCCTGCGCCTCCTCACCGCCGAACCCGCCCCCGCCGCTGAATAGGCGCCCCCCATGCTCGATATCAAACTCATTCGGGAAAACCCCGACCTCGTGCGCGACGGCCTCGCCACCCGTAACTCGCCGGTGGACATCGCCGAGGTGCTCGCCCTCGATGAACGCCGCCGCGCCGCCATCACGACCGCCGACCAACTCAAAAACGCCCGCAACGATGTCTCCCGCCAAATCGGCGCCCTGAAAAAAGCGGGCCAGGACACCGGCGACATCCAACGGCAAACCCGCGAAATCGGCGAAAAAATCGCCGCGCTGGATGCCGAAGTGCGCGACATCGAAGCCCGGCAGGCCAAGCTCATGCTGGCCATCCCCAACTTGCCCCACGCCAGCGTGCCCCGCGGCCGCGATGCCGCCGATAACGTCGTCGTCCGCCACTGGGGCCAGCCCCGCACTTTTGATTTCACCCCGCAAGACCATGTCGCCATCGGCGAACGTCTCGGACTTTTCGACTTCGACCGCGCCGCGCGGATCTCCGGCGCCGGCTTCCCGCTCTTCACGGGGCAGGGTGCGCGCCTCGAACGCGCCCTCGTCCAGTTCATGCTGGATATGCACACCACCCAGCACGGCTATACCGAAATCGCGCCGCCGCACCTCGTCACCACCGCCGCCATGACCGGCACCGGCCAACTGCCCAAAATGGCCGACGACATGTATCACGTCTCCCGCGACGACCTCTGGCTCATCCCCACCGCCGAAGTCCCCGTCACCAATCTCTACCGCGACGAAATCATCCGCGCCCCCCTGCCGTTGAAGTACGTCGCCTACACCCCCTGCTTCCGCCGCGAGGCCGGCTCCGCCGGCAAGGAAACCCGCGGCCTCATTCGCGTGCACCAATTCGACAAAGTCGAGCTGGTCAAGTTTGTCCCGCCCGAAACCTCCTACGACGAACTCGAAGCCCTCGTGCGCGATGTCGAACACATCCTGCAAACCTTGGCGCTGCCCTACCGCGTGCTCCAACTCTGCTCGGGCGATATGAGCTTCGCCGCCGCCAAGTGCTACGACATCGAACTCTGGGCACCCGGCCATAACGGGTGGCTCGAAGATTCCTCGTGCAGCAACTTTGAAGCCTTCCAGGCCCGCCGCGCCAACATCCGCTGGAAAGACCCCCACGGCAAAACCGAGTTCGTCCACACCCTCAACGGCTCCGGCCTCGCGCTCTCGCGGCTCTATGTCGCCCTGCTCGAAAACGGTCAGCAGGCCGACGGCTCCGTCGTGCTGCCCGCCGCCATCCGCCCTTATATGGGCGGACTGGAACGCCTCGGGCCGACGGCCTAAACCCGCCCATGCTGGCGACGGTCCGGAACACCATGGCCACGCGCTTGCCGCCTCTCCGCGGCCAGCGCGTTTTGGTTGCCATCAGCGGTGGCGCCGATTCCGTCGCGCTGACCCTCGCGCTGCACCACCTCGGCGTGAAACTGGTCCTCGCCCACGTCAACCACGGCATCCGGGGCCGCGCCGCCGCCGCCGATGCCCGTTTCGTT
>CAZNGD010000237.1:0-3642 GCA_964572295.1 uncultured Verrucomicrobiota bacterium | reverse complement strand
CCCCCCCCCCCCCCCCCCCCCCCCCCCCCCCCCCCCCCCCCCCCCCCCCGCGGGGTAGAGTGTGCGACCGTGAAGACGAACGGGCGCAGTGTGGCGGTAGGTTTGAGCGGCGGTGTGGATTCCTGCATGGCGGCTTGGCTACTCAAGCGCGATGGCTGGCGGGTGACGGGGGTCACGATGAGTATGTGGGATGGTTCGGTGCCACTCCCGGATGCCGGGTTTACGGGCTGTTTCGGGCCGGGGGAGGCGCAACACCTGACGGCGGCCAAAGCGAATGCGGCGCGCTTGGGGATTGAACATCATGTGGTATCGCTGACCACCGAATATAAGCAGGTGGTCCTGGAGTATTTTCGCGACGAATATCTGGCGGGGCGCACACCGAATCCTTGTGTGCGGTGCAATCAGCAACTGAAGTTCGGCTTTTTGTTGTCGCGCGCCAAAGAGCTGGGGGTGGAGTTTGATTACTTTGCGACCGGCCACTATGCAAGGGTGCAGCGGGATGAAACAAGTGGTCGTTGGTTGTTACGCCGCGGTCGCGACGCGACAAAAGACCAATCGTACTTTCTGTCGCGCTTGCGGCAGGAACAACTGGCCGGACTGCTGTTTCCGCTGGGCGAATGGCGCAAAGAGGACGTGAAAAAACTGGCGGCGGAGCAGGGGTGGGTGGATGTGGCAACCCAGACGGAGAGCCAGGATTTTGTGGCCAGCAAGGAGTATGGCGTTTTGTTTCGCAAGGAAGAGGCGATCCCTGGCGATATGGTCACGCCGGAGGGGCGGGTGTTGGGGCGGCATCGCGGGATCATCCATTACACCATCGGCCAGCGCAAGGGACTGGCGTTGGGGGGGGGGGGCACGCCATGGTATGTGTTGGCGATTGACGCGGCGCGCAACCGCGTGGTGGTGGGGCCCCAGAGCGAGCTGTATCAGCGTGAACTGGTGGCGCGCGACATCAATTGGCTGACGCTGGCGGGGCCGCCGGCGCAGCCGTTGCGCGGCCAGGTGCAAATTCGCCAACAGCACAAGGCGGCGGCGGCGTGGATTACGGCCACGGACGATGACGGACTGCGGGTGGAGTTTGATGACCCGCAACTGTCCATTACGCCGGGGCAGGTGGCGGTGCTGTACGATGGCGATCTGGCGCTGGCTTCGGGGATCATCGAAAAACTCCCGCAAATATAGCTGCGGCGGGGTGGCGCTTTGTGCTACAAGGGGGGGAAGTGTAAGCCAAGGCCACCGGCAAAACGGCAGGAAAGGCGGACGTAATGACGTTGCAAGATCGTGTGAATAAAATCCGGAAGTTCACCTCGCGGGCGCTGGTGGCGCTGCCGGGTGACCAGCAGGGGGGCAGTTTGCCCGCCCGCATCATCCGTGTGGGGCATCTGCTGTTTCGCGGCTATTTGGATGATGACCTGACCATTCATGCCTCCTCGCTGACGTTTGTGACGTTGACCTCTCTGGTGCCGATTCTGGCGGTGGGGTTTGCGCTCGTCAAGGGCTTCGGCATGGGGCAGTTTGAAGCCGATCGGCTGGCCGAATTCTCGTGGTTCACCGAAATGCCCGAGCAGTGGCAGCTCTTCGTCCACAAAATCCTGGAGATTGTGAACACCACCAATTTTGCGGCGTTGGGCTGGATTGGGTTGGCGTTCTTTGTGCTGACGGCGGTGCTGCTGTTGGCCAACGTGGAAAAGAGTTACAACCGGATATGGGGGGTGGACAAAAACCGCAGTTTGCTGCGGCAAATCGCCAACTACACCAGCGTATTGGTTCTGATGCCGTTGCTGATCGGCTTGGTGGGGGCGCTGAAGGCGCGGATGGCCTTCAATCAGCAAATCCTGGGGGTGGATGCCAATGCGTGGGTTCAGAATCTGGCGGCCTTCGGCATCATGTGGCTGGCGATTGGCTTTCTGTATGTTTTCGTGCCCAACACCAGGGTGCAACTGCGCCCGGCCTTGTTCAGCAGTCTGTTCACCACGCTGATTTTCTTGGGATGGATTCGCATGTTCACGGTGTTGCAGGTGGGCGTGACCAACTACAACAAAATCTATGGCGCGTTTGCCGCCGTGCCGGTGTTCATGCTGTGGCTGTATGTGACGTGGGTCATTTTGCTGTTGGGCGCGGAATTCACCTTCGCGTTGCAAAACTCGGACACCTATCAATTGGAAAGCGCGGCGGACACCGCCAGCATGCGCGCGCGCATTCTGGTGGCGCTGATGATTCTGCGGCAGGCCGGGCGCGCGCTGGACAACGGCAAGGGATTTTTCGAGATGGCCGAGTTTGCCCGCCAAACCAAAGTGCCCATCCGCTTGATCAATACGGTGGTGGCCATGCTGGCGCGGCGCGGCTACCTGACCCAAGTGGCGAGCCGCGATGCCAGCTATGTGCTGATTCGCACGCCGGACAGCATCCGGCTGCACGAGCTGATGAACAGGTTGATGCGCGAAGGCGGCAGCCATACCGCGTTGGAAAACAGCCTGACGGTGGATGCGCCGCTCAAAGAGATGCTGGCCAAGGTGGAGGAGGGCGCCCAACAGGGATTCGGCCAACTGACCCTGGCCGACTTGGTGGCCGCCAGTCCGGCCTGAATGCCCGCGGCGAATGTCAGACGATCTTATCCAGCACCTGAATGAAGCCCAACAGCGCGCCGTCACCGCGCCGGATGGTCCCGTCTTGGTGATTGCGGCGGCGGGCACGGGCAAAACGCGCACCCTGACGCACCGCGTGGCGTGGCTGGCGCGCGAGCGCGGCGTGGAACCGCGCCGGATGCTGTTGCTGACGTTCACCAACCGCGCCGCGCGCGAAATGCTGGAGCGCGCGATGCAGCTCATCGGGCAGCAGGTCGGCGGGCTGTGGGGGGGGACCTTCCACCATGCCGCCAACCGGATGTTGCGGCGGCATGCCGCGTTGTTGGGCTACAGCACCGACTATTCCATTTTGGACGAAGACGACTCCACGCGCCTGCTGAAGGCGTGCATCAATGAATTGGGGTTGCGCGACAAAAAGTTTCCGAAGGCGGAAGTGCTGGGCAGCGTATTCAGTTTGGCGGCGAATCGCGCGGTGCCGGTGGCCGACACGGTGGTGGATCACTTTGCGGCGCATCCGGTGGACCACACGGCCATCATGCAGGTGCACGCGCGGTATGAGCGGCGCAAGCGCGGCCTCAACGCCATGGATTTCGACGATCTGCTCGTCAACGGCTTGAAGCTGTTGCAGGAGCATCCGCCGGTGACCACGCGCTATCAGGAACGGATGCAGCATGTCCTGGTGGATGAATATCAGGACACCAACCAGTTGCAGAATGATTTTGTGGACCTGCTGGCGGCGGGCCACGGCAATTTGTTGGCGGTGGGTGACGACTTTCAGAGCATCTATTCGTGGCGCGGCGCGGAGGTGCAAAATATTTTGTCGTTTGAGCGCCGCCATCCCGGCGCGCGGGTCATCAAGCTGGAGGACAACTACCGCAGCACCCCGGGGATTCTGGCGGTGGCCAACCAGGTGATTGCGGGCAATCCGGAGCAATATCAAAAAGTGTTGCGCGCCACGCGGCCGGCGGAGGTGCCGCCCACGCAGGTCATGCTGGTGGATGGCGGCCACCAAGCGCGCTACGTGGTGGGCAAGGTGCAGCAGTTGCTGGCGGCCGGCGTG
>CAZNGD010000236.1:0-3699 GCA_964572295.1 uncultured Verrucomicrobiota bacterium | reverse complement strand
GCCACAGGCGTGGCGTTTGACCCGCCTGGGTGCCGATTTGGGTCATTGCCGCATCAGTTTTTGGGCTGTGAAACTTGCCGCGCAGTCCCTGAAGTGGTACTGATTAAGGTTCAACTGATCGTACGAAAGAAACGAGACACCATGAATGATATTGCCGCTCTCGAGAAACAAGCCCACGATCTGCGCTGTCTGGTCCTGAAGACCTGCGTGCGCGCCAAGACGGGGCACGTCACCTCCTCGTTATCTTGCGCTGAAATCCTGACCGTGCTCTACCACGGCGGGATTTTACGCTACGATCCCAAACGCCCCGACTGGCCCGACCGCGACCGTTTTATTCTGAGCAAGGGCCAGGCCAGCCCCGTGCTCTACGCGGTTTTGGCGCAGACCGGCTATTTCGCGGTGGATGATCTCAGGCGGTTCGCGCAGAAGGATGGACCCTTCGGCGTGCATTTGCAGCAGAGTGTTCCCGGCGCGGAAATCACCTGTGGCTCGTTGGGGCAGGGCTTTGGGTTCGCGGCCGGGCTCGCGTTGGCGGCGAAGCAGGACCTCAAAAACCATCTGGTGTTCACCATGCTGGGCGATGGTGAGTGCCACGAGGGTTCCATTTGGGAAACCGCCATGTTTGCCGCCCATAACCGCCTGAACAATCTGGTGGCCATTCTCGACCGCAACTATCAATGCGTCTTGGATTTTACCGAGAACTTTTTGGGCCTGGAGCCCTTCGACAAGAAATGGGAGGCGTTTGGTTGGAATGTCATCCGCGTGGATGGCCAATCCATTCCGGAACTGCTCCGGGCGTTTCATGGTTTGCGGTCGCGCCGCCACCCGAAACCCACCATCATTATCGCCGACACCACAAAGGGCGCGGGCATTGATTTCATGTCCTGCGTGCCGTTGTGGCACGGGTCCGCCCCCGAGGGCGACAAAGCCGTGCAAGCCCAAGCCGAATTGGAAAGGAAGGCCCCCCATGCCTGAGCCCATTAGTCAACGCGACTCTTTTTGGAATACCATCTACAACATCGCCCGCGACGACCGGCGTATCGTCATCGTGTCTGCCGACATGGGCGCGCCCGCCCTGGATCGTTTTCGCCGCGATTTGCCCGGGCAATTTTTCAATGTGGGCATTGCCGAACAAAACGGCGTGGCGGTTTCGGCGGGATTGGCCCGCGAGGGCAAGCGTCCGTTCTTTTACGCCATTGCCCCCTTTGCGGTGCTGCGGCCCATCGAGCTGGTGCGCGTCAACAACGCCATCATGAAAATCCCCATCACCATTGTGGGCGTTGGCGCGGGGTTCAGCTATGAAGATTCCGGTCCCACGCACCACCTGCTTGAAGACATTGCGGTGCTGCGCGTATTCCCGAACATCACGCTGCACAGCACCAGCGATGCCACGTTGGCCGCGGCGGTGGCGGAGCAATCGTGCCACTGGCCCACCACCAACTATGTCCGCTTGGATCGCCAGGTGCTACCGGATGTGCACACGGGCACGAACTTCGATTTCAAGGCCGGTTTCGCCGTATTGCGCGCGGGTCGTCAGGCGCAGATCGTTGCCACGGGCTACATGGTGCACAAGGCCCTGCGTGTGGCCGACCTGCTCAAGAAGAAGGGCATTGAGTTGGGCGTGATTGACCTTTTCCAACTGCCCTGCGATGCCGCCGCGCTGGCCAGGCAAATTCAAGCCGCGCCCCGGCTGTTCACGTTGGAAGAGCACTTCCTGCCCGGCGGCATGGGTTCGGCCATCTTGGAAATGCTGGCTGATCGTGGCGTGTCGTTGCCGGTCCAGCGCTACGGCATGGGCGACCCCGGCCACTATTCCTATGTATATGGCGGGCGTGAAACCATTCACGACTCTTATGGGCTCAGCACGGAGGCGCTTGCCGCCGCCCTCGCGGCCCAGCTCGCCTGAACGGCGCGGCCGCACCAGCCCCGCAATTGAATCGAAGCGCCAGCCCGGATGATCCGGGCTAGTGGCGCACGAGCTTGTGTTCGAGGATGCGCTTGACGTAGGCGGGGGCCGCCGGCCCAAAGGTTTTTTCAAGCATCGCGAGGTAGCGCGGGTTGGAGTTGTACTCGATGAACGCGGCATCGCGGAAGGCGAGGATTTCCTTGGCGGACAGATAGTGGGTGGGCAGGGGCTGGGCATCTGGCGAGAGCTGGCCGTAGCCCGACCAGGTGTTGGGGAGCGCGCCGCCAGCGGCTTTGACTTCGTCGTAAAGTTTGGTGCCGGGGTAGGCCATGGCGCAGTAGAAATTGATCCACTCAAAATTGAAGTCCTTGGCGAAATCCAATGTCATTTGCATGGATTCGCGATCATCTTCGGGGAGGCCGAAGATGAAGTTGCCGAGGATCCAGATGCCCGCTTCGCGAGTCAGATCAAGAGCGCGATTGATTTGGTCGGGGTCGGATGATTTGGCCACGGCGGCGCGGACGCGCGGGTGGGCGGCTTCGATGCCGTAGCAGAGCCAGTGGACACCAGCCTGTCGCATTTTCCTGAGCAGGTCGAGGTTGCGCACGGTTTCGATGCGGGCATAGGCCCAGATGTTGAACTCCATGCCGGAGCGGATGATCTTGTCGCACAGCTCTTCGACAAGGTCCTCGCGTACGGTGAAGATGTTGTCGAGGAAGCGAATATTGGTGACGTGATAGACGTTGTGAAGCAGTTCGAGTTCCTGCATGACGCGGTCGGGGGAGTGGGGACGGAAATTGGGCCGGCCGGCCACGACGTTGACACTGCAGAAGGTGCAGCCGTAGGGGCAGCCCATGTTGGTGAACAGGGCGGCGTAGGGACTGCGCCGGTCGAGCCGGTCAAAGCAGTGCCAGTGATAGGCGCGATAGTTCTGCGGCGGCATCAGGTCCCAGGCGGTCATGGGCAGGTTGTCCACGTGAGGAACCATGGGGGCGGGGGTGCCGGGGACAATGTCATCGCCATAACGCGCCCAGATGCCGGGGATTTCGTGCGGGGCCACGCGCGCGCCGTCACCCTCGGTTTTTAATTTTGCCACCAGTTGGACAATGGGCTCGTATGGTTCGCCCTGACAGATATAGTCGGCGCCCTCATCTTCAAGCATCCACCGGGGGTAGGCGGTGGGCACGACACCGTCGAAAAGCACGGGCACGTTCGGCGCGCTGGCATGGATGGCCCGGGCGGTATCGCCTGCCGCCGCCATTTTGGTGACGTCGCCGGAATTGACGTGGTCGGTGTTCACAATGACGAGGCGCGGCCGCAAGCTGGCGACGTGTTGTGCAATTTGGTTGGGCAGCCATTCCCGCGCGTCGGCATCCAGAATCTGGACCGTGTAGCCACGTTCCCGCAGATAGGCGGCGGTTAAGCCCGCTTGCACCGGCGGAATAACGCCGGCGATGTCCCGGCCCAAGTCGCCGTAGGCGTGTTGGCGGTTGTTGGGGAAAATCAATAATAGGTCCAAGCGGTCAGTAGCCATGATGGTTCTCCTTTGCCGTGTCGGCCACGGCTTGTTCAAATGAGCCGACGGCGCCCGCCGCCGCCTGTTGCAGGGTCATTTCCTTTGCGGGAATGCAATGGACCGGGCAGGCTTTGACGCACAAATCGCAGCGGATGCACAAATCCGGATCAATGCACAGCAGGCGATAATCTTCCGGACCTGCGGCCCGCTGAAATCCTTGCCAACGCCCGGCGGCATCGCGAGTCACCGCAGCTACCTTGATGATGCATTCCGGCAC
>CAZNGD010000235.1:0-3700 GCA_964572295.1 uncultured Verrucomicrobiota bacterium | reverse complement strand
ACATCTGCATGGTTTGCTGGACGCCAAACCATAAGCCGCATAACGCTGGACGCACGCGGGTGCAAAGCCGGAGCGCGGGTGGCCGGTCCACCCGCGATTCGCGCGTCTTGGCTCCGCCGCAGGGAACATGAGCACCAAGCCGGAATCTGAATTCTTTTTCTTTCGGCCGGATAAGCGGCAGCTTCCGGGTGATGGCCGCGATCCGCGCGTCCCCTTGCAGACGGATCCGGTCATCAACGAAACGCCCACCGATGTGCATCTGGCCATTTTGTTGGCGGGCATCACGTTCGTGATCTATCTGGCCAGCATGAGCTGGCAGCCGTTTCCGGGACCGTCCTCCAACGCGCTGCTGCGCTGTTTGGATCCGCTGCAACCGCCCGCCACCCAGAACTTTCTCTGGAGCTGGATCGTGCGGGGGCTGGCGCGCTTGCCCTTTGCGACCGCGGCCATTCCCGTTGGTGTGTTTAGCGCCCTGTGCGGGGCGCTGGGGGTCGGGATTCTCACCCGGCTGATGATTCGCATCGGCTACGTGGTGCGGAACGAGCCCGGCCAGTTTTCTTTTATCCGCGAAATTCAGGCGCGGCGGTTGTCGGGCGTGACCGCCGCCTTGTTTCTGGGGCTGAACACGCCGTTTTGGGTGGCGGCCACCCGCACCCTGCCGGACACCTTCAACCTGCTGTTGCTGTTGACCGCGGGGTGGTTCATCAGTGAATATCGGCACCGGGGAAAACCGCGCGACTGCGTCAAGGCCAGCGTGCTGCTGGGCGTCTGCCTGACGGAATATGCGGGGGCGTGGACCTTTCTGCCGGCCATTCTCTTTTTCATGTGGCGCGAGATGTTCCGTTGGCGCTCGCTGCACAAATGGTGGCTGCACGGCTTGATTGCGCTGGGGATCCTCCTCGGACTCGTGCTCTGGCCGATCAATGCGCTCGTGCTCTTCAAGCATTACGCGCTGATCCGCGCCAAAATCCCCCCGCTCGATGCCGTCTGGCAGGTGCTCAAGGATAATTTTCTGCCGCTGATTCATTTCCGTTTTAGTCCGGGGTTCCTGCCGGTGGTGGCGCTGGTCGTGGTGCCGTGGCTGGCCATTTTTGTGATGTCCACGCGCTCGCCCTGGTTCTACGAATGGGGACAAGTGGCCGTGCGCCTGATCTTCATGGTCGGTTTTTTTGCCGTGGAATTCAACGCGGCGTTCGCGCCGTGGAGACTCACGGGGATGGGCTATCTGATCGTGGCCCCCTCCGTGCTGCTGGCGGTGCTGGCCGGTTATATTGCCGGCGAGTTTTGGATCATGGGGGAGCCGCACGCCCTGCTGGACAGTCTGCTCGTGAAGCGCACGCGCCGCGTCCTGATGGGACTGTTGGGCCTCCTGTTCCCGGTGATGTTCGCGGCCAGCGCAGTGGTGAATTGGCCCGTGGTGGCCGGACGCTATTCGCGCGACACCTCCCGGCTTTTCCAGTTGGTTTTTGAGCGCCTCGGCGAACGCGACATCCTGTTTTCAGCGGGGCTGCTGGATGACTCCCTGCGCCTGTTGGCGCTGGAGCAGGGGCTGACCACGCACATCGTCAGCGGGCCCCATGTCGGCTCGTCGGTGTATCTTGGCCGGTTGGCGCTTTCGTTTTCTGAACCGGAATTGAGCACGCCGCTGGCCCAAGGCGACTTCGGCACCTTCCTCGAAAACCTGCTGATGTCCGAGGATGGCCCCAGCCGTATCGGCATCATTGATTTGCCGGATGCCTTCCGGGAGTACGGCTATCTGGTGCCCGACACCATCCTCTACCGGCTGGAATCCGCGCCGGAGCGCGTGGATTGGGCCGCGCTGGCGGCCAGCCAGGAACCATTCTGGGCCGAGATGATTCGCCTGGCCCGCAACCCGCAGCCGAAAAAAAGCATCCTGAGCACCTTCGAGACTTACCTGCTGGAAATGGTGTCGCGGGTGGCCAACAATCTGGCCTATGTCCAGATGGGCCGCGGTGATGATGCCGCGGCGCTGGTCACCCTGCGCAATGCGCATGACATCTGGGACCACAATTTGAGCGTCTTGCTGAACCTGCTGGAATTGGCCCGCAAGTATCATCTGCCCGAACGCGATGCCTGGGAAAAGGAGTGGGACCAGCTCATGCCGGACCTGGGCGATGAACGCTGGGTGTTGGCTTTCCGCTATGGCTATGTGTGGAATCCGCGCGCGTGGCTGCGCCGGGGCCACGTCTGGGCGCTCTCCGGCATCCCCGCCACGGAGGAAGCCGCGCGCCGGAAACCGGCCGTGTCCGATGCCGATGAGGCGGGCAACGACAACCGCATCCGGGTGCTGGATCAGGCCTATCTGCTCTGGGGGCAGGAGCCGGTGGATGAAACCGCCTTGCGCGGCCTGCTGTCCAAGAATGGGCGCAATACCGACGCGCTGCTGGCGCTCTGCCGCCTGGCGTTGCGGCGCAACGATCCCGAAGTGGCCGAGGCCTACATTGCGGAGGCGTTGAACGTCGGCCTGCCGGAGGCCAAAACCCACTTTGATCGCGCCATGCTGACGTATGTGGAGGGCGACACCGCGCCGGCGATTCAGTTGTTGCGGGCGCTGGCCATCAGCACGCCGCGCGATATGCGGGTCTGGACGGCGCTGTTGCTGCTGACCGACGAAACCGACCCGATCAACATCGAAGCGCTCAAGACGCTGAAAAATCAGGCGCACGCGCCAACGGGGCAGTATCTCGCGTTGGCCTCCATCCACATGGCGCGCCAGCAGTGGGCCGCCGCGCAGGAAGAGCTGGATCGCGCCATCCAGCAGCAACCCCGCAATACGCAGGCGTGGGAAATGATGGTGCAGTTGGCGCAGCAGCGGGGCAACCGCGCGTTGTTGCAGGCCGGTCTGAAATGTCTGCAGGAACAGGACCCCGACCACTTCCTGCAATATCAGAATGCCGGGGTGGAGGCCTACCAGCGGGGCCAACTGGCGCTGGCCGAATCCGAGTTCCGCAAGGGCCTCATGCGCCGGCGCGATGCCCTGCTGTTGAACAACCTGGCCCACGTCATCATGGAGCGCAACGGCAACATGCGCGACGCGCTCAGGCTGGTGGATGAGGCGCTGTTGCGCCTTCCCGGCCAGCCGCAGATGCTCAGCACCCGGGCGGAAATCCTGATCTCCCTCCAACGCCATCCGGAAGCCCTGCAGGATTTGCAGGAGTCCCTGCGCAAGCAGGGGCGAACCAACCACCTGTTGATGCTGCTGGCCCTGGCCTATGAAGGGTTGGGGGACTGGACGCGCGCCAACACCATGAGCAAAACGCTCGCCGGGTTGCAGGCCCAACTGACCCCGCCGCAGAAGGAGCGGCTCGCGCAGCTTCAGGACCGGTTGGCCGCGCAGGCTTCGGCCAATGCCGCCAAGGTGGCCGAATGGCAAACCGAGTTGACCCGCCTGGATGACGCTTTACGCGCCGCGCCAGACCAGGCTGATTTGCGGGTGGCGCGCGCCACGATCCTGTTGCAATGCGCGCGCTATGATGATGCCCGCCAGGATTTGGATGCCGCCGTGCGGCTGCAGGGCGAAAGTCCGGCGTTGCTGTTCCAGTTGGTGCAGGCGTGGGATGGGCTGGGGAATCCGCGCCGCGCGATGACCTACGTCAAACGGCTGGCCGGCATGATGGATGGGCTGGACGAAGCCCAGCGCGCGCAGATTATCAAGTTTGCCGCCGTCGCCGCGTCCGTC
>CAZNGD010000234.1:0-3712 GCA_964572295.1 uncultured Verrucomicrobiota bacterium | reverse complement strand
CGCGGAGTGACTGGAGTTCAGACGTGTGCTCTTCCGATCTGGGATTTTTCCACGCTGTGGAAAATCCCGCCCACGCGGGATAAACTTTTTTCCACAGTGTGGAAAAGTGGGGCCGGCGCGCAAAAGTCCGGCTGTTATGACGCGGGGAGGGTGTGGTATAAGACCCGAATAGTCGAAAGGAGGCCCGCGATGCCGGTGCCGATCACGATCGAGAAGTTGACGAAGCGATTTGGCGAAAACACGGTGCTGAAGGGCATTGATGTGCAGATTGCGGCGGGCGAACTTTTTTTCCTGCTGGGGCCGTCGGGGTGCGGCAAAACCACGCTGCTGCGCGCGATTGCCGGGTTGCATGAGCCGGATACCGGCCGAATCCTGGCGGGCGACCGCGACATTACCACGTTGCCCGCGCATCAGCGCGACATGGGGATGGTGTTCCAAAGTTATGCGCTGTGGCCGCACATGACGCTGCGCGAAAATGTGTCGTTCGGCCTTGAAATGCGCCGGGTGAAGCGGAGCGAAATCCGCGCGCGCGCCATGCGGGCATTGGAGCTGGTGAAGTTGGCGGATCGGGCCGAGTCCAAACCCAATGAACTTTCCGGCGGCCAGCAGCAGCGGGTGGCCTTGGCGCGCGCGCTGGTGATTGAGCCGCAATGCCTCTTGTTGGATGAACCGCTCTCGAATCTCGATGCCAAATTGCGCCTTGAAATGCGCACGGAAATCCGCCGGATCTGCAAGGAGGCGGGCCTCACGGCGATCTACGTCACCCACGACCAGAAGGAGGCGCTGTCCATCGCCGACCGGCTGGCGATTTTGGATCAAGGCGACCTGCTGCAGGTGGGCGCGCCGCAGGATGTGTACACGCGGCCGCGCAATCGGTTTGTGGCGCAATTCATCGGCGAGACCACCTTTATTGCCGGGCGCGTGATGACGGCGCAAGGTGAGCAGGTGACGGTGGAGACGGCGGTGGGGCCGTGGCAGGCGCAAGGCGCGGCCGGGATGACGGCAGGGCAAGCGGTCTGGCTTTCGGTGCGGCCGGAAGCCGTGCGGATGCACACGGCGCGCCCCGCCGGGGCCAACGTGTTTGCCGCACGAATGCACGGGACGATCTATCTGGGCGAAGTGGCCCAACACCAGGTGGAGTTGGCCGCGGGCGTGACGCTCAAGGCGCTGGAAACCCGTCCGAAGCTGGTGGCGCGCGACAATACCCGCTTGGAAACCCGCCTCTACATCGCCCCCGAAGATGTGCAGGCGCTGGCGAATTGACCCGGAAATAAAAGAGTGCGGCATGTTGCGTAATATCATCATTTTGGCGGTGCTGGCCGTTATTCTGGCGTTGCCGTTTGCTTTCCGGCAGGACCTGGGCGCGCGCGAATGGCAGCCGGGCGACCCGGTGCTGGTCATCATTACGCCGATGAATGAGGCCATCCGTTACGAATTCGCGCAGGGGTTTGCGCGCTGGCATGCGGCCACCTACGGCACACCGGTCAAGGTGGATTGGCGGAACATCGGCGGCTCGACGGAAATCATGCGCTATCTCGCCAGCGAGTTCACCGCGAGTTTTCGCGCGTGGTGGATCGGGCAGGGGGGGGCGTGGCGGCCGGATGCGCAGTCCATCATCCTCAGCCGCACCTTTTCGCCGGAGCGCCGTCCGGCGGACATCAGCGATGCCGATTGGGCGGCGCAATGCGCGTTGTTCAATGCGTTTCGGCAAACGGATGATCCGCGCCAGTTCACCAGCCAGATTGATTTGATGTTCGGCGGCGGGTCCTTCGATGGCGACAATGCCACGCGGCAGGGGCTGCTGGTGGCGCCGTGGCCCGCCGATGCCATCCCGGTGGGCTTGCTGGCCACCGCCGCTGGTGAGGAGTTGATTCCCACCGGCTTGAGTGGCGACACGTGGCGCACGCCGACCTATTTTGGAACGACATTGAGCACGTTCGGCATTTGCTACAACCGCGATCGAATGCGCGCACAACAGATCACGACGGAGCCGCGGCAGTGGGCGGATATGGCCAATCCGCAGTGGTTCGGCACGTTGGGGCTGGCGGACCCCACCAAGAGCGGCAGCATTGCCAAGGCGTTTGAAACCGTGGTGCAGGTGCAGTGCCGCCAGGCGGTCATCGCGGCCGGATTTGGCGGGCAAATGGATGAATATGAACGGCAAATCGCCGCCGCCAAACTGCCGGATGGCGAGATGCCGCCCGGCGTGCCGGTGGCATATCAGGAAGCCGTGGCGGCGGGGTGGGAAGCGGGGGTGCGCCTGATTCAGAAATTCGGCGCCAACGCGCGCTATTTCACCGACAGCGCGAGCAAGGTGCCGCTGGATGTCGGCATGGGCAATGCTGCAGCGGGACTGTGCATTGATTTTTATGGCCGTTTTGAGGCCGATGTCAGCAACGGCGGCCGGCCCGATGGGGCGATGGCCTACGTGACGCCCGTTGGTGAATCGGGAGTCAGCGCGGATCCCGTCTCCCTGTTGCGCGGCGCGCCACACCGCGAGCTGGCGTTGCGCTTCATCGAATTCACGTTGAGCGAAGCCGGGCAGCAATTGTGGTGCTATCGGCGCGGCGTGCCCGGCGGGCCGCAACAGTACGCCCTGCAGCGCTTCCCCATTCGCCGCGATTTTTATCCCGCGGCGAATCCGGCATTCCAAGCCAACTACGAGCGGCACCGCGAATTCACCACCGACGATCTCGGGCAGCCGCACACGGACATGTACCGGCTGGCCGATGATTTTCCGTATCAGGCGCGCTGGACCGGCGGCTACTTCGGGCTGTTCCGCGATTTGATCCGCGCCATGTGCATGGACTCCGGGCGGGAGTTGCACGCGGCGTGGGGGGCGATCATTGCCGCTGGCGGACCCGAACAATGCCCGCGCGCGATGGCCCTGCTCGAACAGTTGCCGCAGCAGCCCGAACCGTTGACGTGGGCTTCCGGCTTGAGCATGGGCCGCAAATATGACCGGCTGGATTTGCTGCGCGATTGGACCATTCAATTCCGCCAACAGTACGCTGAGGCCGCCCGGTTGGCCCCAGGGGAGGGTCGGCCATGAAACAGAGTACGGCATGGCTGATTTTCGGGCTGACCACGCTGGCGTTGTCGGCGCTGTTTTTCTGGCCGTTGGGGCGCGTGGTGTCGGGCGGCTTCTGGGTGGATGGCCATTTCACATGGCGCTATTTGCGCGGCGTGTTCAGCAATCCCATTTATGTGGAAGGGTTGTTCAACAGCCTGAAAATTGCGATGGGCACAACCGGGCTGGCGATGGTGGTGGCGTTGCCGTTGGCGTGGCTGGCCAATCAGTTCGAGTTTCGCGGCAAGGCGGTATTTTCGGCGCTGGTGCTGGTGCCGATGATTCTGCCGCCGTTTGTGGGCGCGATCGGATTCCAGCAGATTTTTGGCGCGTATGGCATGATCAACACCTTGCTGGGCCTGGGGGCGCGCGACTGGCTGGGGGGGGGCCAATATGCGGGCGTGGTCTTGCTGCAGACGCTGGCGCTGTATCCCATTTTGTATCTCAACGCGGTCGCCGCGCTGGCCAATATTGACCCGGCGATGGAAGAAGCCGCCGCGAATCTCGGCTGCACGCGCCTGCGCCGGTTTTTCCGGATCACGCTGCCGTTGATGATGCCCGGCCTGTTTGCCGGCGGCACGCTGATTTTCATCTGGAGCTTCACCGAACTGGGCACGCCGCTGATCATGAACTATACGCGCT
>CAZNGD010000233.1:0-3717 GCA_964572295.1 uncultured Verrucomicrobiota bacterium | reverse complement strand
CGGCCTCCAACTTCTGGACTCTGACCTCTGACCTCTTTCCGATGCTTCATTTCACTGAATATTCCAACTCCGCGACCGTCCGCGGCCTGGCCGCTGCGATCGCCCGCAGCTCCCGGCGGCCCGCGCGCATCATGGAAGTCTGCGGCGGCCAGACCCACGCCATTTTGCGCCACGCGCTGGATACGCTGCTGCCGCCGCACATCCAACTGCTCCACGGCCCCGGCTGCCCGGTATGCGTCACGCCCGGTGATTACCTCGACCACGCCATCGCCATCGCCCGCCAGCCCGGAACCATCGTCACCACCTTCGGCGATTTGCTCCGCGTGCCCGCCGCCACCCAAGGCGACCTCTTCGCCGCCAACGCCCGCGGCGCGGACATCCGCATGATCACCTCCCCGCTGCAAGCCTTGGACTTCGCCCGCGCGCAGCCGGAAAAACAAGTGGTGCATCTCGCCATTGGGTTTGAAACCACCGCGCCCGCCAACGCCATGCTGGCCTATCTGGCGCGCGCGCGCGGCCAACGCAACGTCGCGCTGCTCGTCTCGCAATTTCTGGTGCCCCCCATCCTGCGCCACATCAGCGCCGCCCCCGCCAACACCCCCGACGCCTTTCTGGCCGCCGGCCACGTCTGCGCCATCATGGGCTCCGCTCCCTACGCACCGCTCGCCCGCGAACTGCGCCGCCCCATTGCCATTACCGGGTTTGAACCCGCCGATATTCTCCTCGGCATCCTCGCCGTCATCCGCCAACTGGAAGCCGGCGAGGCCCGCCTGGAAAACATGTATCCCCGCGTGGTTCATCCTGCGGGCAACCCCACCGCGCAAAAAGTGTTGGCCACGGTATTCCAGATTGCCGACCGCGAATGGCGCGGCCTGGGCATGGTCCCGCAAAGCGGCCTTGCCCTCCGTCCCGAATATGCCGACCTCGATGCCGCCCAACGCTTCCCCGCCCCCCCCCCGGCCGCCCCCGCCACCGCCCCGGCCGCCGACTGCCCCGCCGCCGATGTCCTCTTGGGCAAACTTGACCCCTGCGATTGCCCGCACTTCGGCACCCGCTGCACCCCCGACCACCCCCTCGGCGCCCCCATGGTCTCCCCCGAAGGCCCCTGCGCCGCCTACTACCTCCACCGCCACGGCTGATCCAACCGGCCGTACCATTCATAAGCGGCCACCGCATCGGTGGTGGCGAAAGGGGATGACGGCGCCACTTGTCTCAACAGGTGGGCGCAGAAAAAAAACACCCTGGCTTACTCAGGCCCCGCACAAGTCTGGCCCGTGAGTGCCAGATTAAGTTGGCTATTCGTGACGGGCTGTTTTTTTCTGGGCGATCCTTCGCGGGGTCACTTTTAATGCGAATGCGGGCCTACTTTGAAGACTCGAATCCGCGGCGAATGATGGCCGCCATTAGTTTCCGCCGTTCAACCAAGAATTCAGAATAGGGCATGAGATGCCAGTTGGGCGGTAGCGCGTGCAACTCGTTCATTCGCGCCCATTCATCGGGCGTGAATCGCGGCTGGATTTGCGGGGCATATTCTGAAGGTGGCGAAGCGCCAATGGCGATGTTGTCCGGCCATTCCAGCAGCGCAAAATTGGCAACCTGATTGATTTGTTTCAAATCCTCCACCCCTTGGCTTTCCAGCCAGGCACGCGGAAATAAGTGATGCCGCTCCAATGCTTTTTTTCTTGCCTTGATTGCGGGATCGAGCAGGTCCGAAACCTTCTTGTGGGAGAATAGTACCGGGGCAACAAGCCGGTTTTGGGCGGCGATGAAGGCGAACAGTTCCGGGTTTCGGGCTGAGGAACTGTCCAGATTCGCGGGCAGCGTTACCGTCCAATAATCGTTGGTCAGTTCATTGCCCATCATTTCCTCGAGAATACCGCAAAATCCCGCCGCGTCTTTGACCTCCTTAATTCGGTTCAGGTCGCCATCCATCACCGTCTCAGGCGAGCTGGTATAGCGCCCGGTCAAACTGGAAGCAAAGAACCAGCGCCCAATCAGCCGTTGCAGTTGGTACTCCGGCACCGCGAATCGGGTCCGACCAATAAGATAGAACGCGTAGGCATACAGCAACGCGCTTTGCGATGAAATCATTGCTCCGCTTCGAAATCCGGCCCCGATCAGGCATGACAGGAATTGATGCCAGTTCGTCAAATTGAGAACCACGGCTTGCGTTTCCCTAAGCAGTTGGAATTGAGCGTCCCGCCGCGCAGGGGAAAATTCTCCCGTCTCCAGATCTTTGCCGCGCAAAACCTGATAAACACTCTTTAACCGTCCCCGCCCGAATCCAAGCGCCACGGCTACCCGCAATAATTGGTCCGGATCGGGATCGATGAAGTGGTTGAAGGGCGACGCAGCTCCATTCGACGGCGGGGCCTGACGCGACTCACGGCAGAACGTCTCCAGTGACACCCGGCCCTCGTCCCAAAACACCGACATCAGGGTCAAGATAAAGTCGGCCTGTTTCAGCCGTACGCCCTCGCTGTTGATTCTCACGAAAACATCAGCCACCTGCTCCTCGTCCACGGTTGGCGCGATTTCCAAGGCCGTGAACGGATATTTTTGCAAATCGAACAGGCGGTCCAGATTGTGGCTGATTCGTTCCTCCGCAGCCTCATCCAAAGGGCCTTTCGCCTCAAGTTGCTTCAGAAATTTCTTTACGATCTGATAACTAGACTGCCCGGATGCCCAAAGTTGGGAAATGTTGGATATCCATTCCGGATCGCGGCGGATCGCCGCGTCAGCCACCTCGAATTTGCCATCACGCGGGTGAAACGCCACTTCGATCTGCCGTTCCGTGTAATCGGAATCCAACACTTTTTTCCCGCGAAACACCGCATACAGCGAAGTTAGCCGCTGTTGTCCGTCCACTATCAGCCGCGAGGCAACCTTGTGCTGTTTGCCATCCAAGCCAATTTGTTTCGTCCCGCCTTCTTCGTCGTTTTCCCAAAATAGGAGATAGCCAATAGGAAACCCGCGGTACATTGAATCAAACAGATCCCGTACTTTGGCATTCGACCAGACAAAGGGCCGCTGGATATCGGGCAGTCCGATGTCACCAATCTCAATGTAATGGAGCAGCCCACTCAGGTCGTAATCCACTTTTTTAAAACAAGTTTTCAGTTCGTTCATGAAATCCTCGTAAGACTGACGTGTTGCTCGTTCACAACGGTTCGGTATCTAGCAAGAGCGCCCCATAAACGCCAGCCGAAAACCAACAGAAACACCCAATAAACACCCCAAAAATAGGTCGCGCCGATTAATTCATGGTTGTGCTTCGGGGTGCCGAAAGAACAGTCCGCCGGGACTCCCCCCCCCCGGGCTACAAAAGCGTTGCCCGCTGCGCTTCGCGCTGGGTTATTGGTTGTTGTTCTTTGTTGGTGGGTCTTGTGATGCTTGAGTCAGCCGTGCTCTTTTCCTGCTTTCCTGTGTTTCCTGTTTTCCTGTTCCGATTTTGGATCGCCAGCGTCGTTTGCGTCGTTTGCGTTAAAATGGGTCGGGTGTCTGCGACATTGCGCGTTGCGCTGCGCGCATGAAACTTGGTGGTTGGAGAAAAAAGGGGCTCTTCGCTGATTATAGTGGCGGTTTTGGGGTTGGCAACTGTACGCGGGGCCGCACCGCGCGGATAAAAACATAAAAAGCATTCACCTTCAATCTGTCCACCATTTATAAACTCTGGACAGTATGGTTCAAATGGCAAACAAAAGAGGTTGGTTTGAC
>CAZNGD010000232.1:0-3762 GCA_964572295.1 uncultured Verrucomicrobiota bacterium | reverse complement strand
GGGGAGAGGAACATCGGCCGCATGGCGGCATAGTCCCTACGCAGCTCGGCTAACCGGGCTGTGGGCGGCACGAGACGCAGCGTGCCGGGAACTGCCGTTTCGAAGTGGGTCCAACTGGACGCGAAGAACCGGCTTTTATGCCGGCGGACGCGTTCCAGCAGGTCCAGGCGCACCGCAGCTCCACGCCCGGCCGGATGGTTCCACAACGCGGCGAAGTCGGCATAGTGCCGTGCAAACCGGTCCCGCATCGGCTGTCCGGCCGGGCGGTGATATTCGGCGTACAGAATGGTGGCCTTCTCCCAGAAAGTACGTTCGAATTCCAAGGCGACCACTGTGGTGCCAAAGTCGGAAAAGATGCCGGGTGCCAGTTCGGCGACCATCGGTAATATCCGGTGCGAACCGGTAGGGCGCTGGTCGGTCAGGGACCCAAACTCCATCTTCACGAGTCAAAGGGGTCGGTCCTATAAAGCAAAGGGGTCGGTCCTATAAATTAATAAAAACGGATCGTCAATGGCGGTGTTGGTGTTGCTGAATGCCGCGAATGGCGCGCCAAGCGTCATATCCCCAGTCCCCTTTTTTGCCTTTCTCCAGCTTTTTGAGATATGAGGCAAAGCCCGTGGCGGTTCCCATTTTCAGCCTCGCTTTGATCCAGGTGGTTCTCATGCTGGTGTTTTTCCGGACCAGCCAAGCGAGGGCCACCTTCTCCGGACCGTTCATTAGCAAATCGGCCAGATCGGCTTCCGTAATGGCCAGGGCTGTCAGTCCTTTGGCAATCCATTGCTCGGCACAGGCCTCGTCATGCGCTTGAACCTCCCCGCCACTAAACGACCGGCGGTCGGCCTTTTTTACCGCACCCCCAATCCGCTCCAGCAACTCCTGCCTGAACTCCTCCCCGCCTAAGTGCCAACCCCGCCGAATTTTTTGCCAGGCTTCATCCGCCTTCCAAGGCTTGACGCTATGACGAACTTCCTCCACCCGTCTGCTTATGTATTCCGCGTATTTCCGCCGTCCGGCGGGCGTATCGGCCATTCCGAGATCTCCCAATACCCGATGGCAGGTCAACCACCCGGGCCGCGTTGCTTTGCCAATATAGGCCGGAAAGCTGCTCCAGCCAAAATCAACCAGCCGCTGCTTGTCGAAATCATATCCCCGGATGCGGACGGGATTGAGGTGGATGTAGGCCGCAAGAGTCGAAAAATACCCGCCACCCGCCTCCACCGGGATTGCCATGTACCGTCCTTGGAACAAATGCCCCCACTCACGGTGCCGGACATTGAACCGCTTGGTGTAGGTGCTCTGCACCCAGTGCATCCCCGCCACCAGATTCGGCTCCGGAGTTTCCAGCAGCAGATGATAATGGTTCCTCATCAGCGCGTACGCATGCACCCGCCATCCCGCACGCTGGCAGGATTCTCCCAGCGTCTCCAAGAACATTTCGCAATCTGCATCCCCACGGAATACCTTCTGCAAACGGTTGCCCCGGCTCATCACATGGTAGACCGCCCCAGCATATTCCACTCTGGGTTTTCTCGGCATATCCCTTTTACACCATTTCCACCCTCTCAACGTCAATCTATTTTATTAATTTATAGGACCGACCCCTTTTCACCGACCTCTTTTTATTAATTTATAGGACCGACCCCTTTTTAGCCCCGCAGATGGTGGCGTTGTGGTTTCTTGTCGGCTGGCAGCATTCCCAGGTGCAATACTATCTGGCCAATACAGCTTCACGCGGAGAACAAAAAAAGGGCTCTGGCGGGGTGCCAGAGCCCTGGGGGGGGCGGGGGTTACTTGAGGCCCATTTCGATCATTTTTTCGGCGATCTGGATGGCGTTTTGGGCGGCGCCTTTCCAGATGTTATCGCCGGAGACGAACAACGACAGGCCGTGCGGGACGGTGGGGTCGTGGCGGATGCGGCCGACGAGGGTGTCGTAGTTGCCGGAGGCTTCCAGCGGGGTGGGGAAGATGGACTTGGCGAGGTCGTCGCGCAAGGCGACGCCGGGGGTCTTGGCCAAAATCTCGCGCGCGCGTTCCACGCTGAGGGGATTATGGAATTCCACATGCAGCGCCTCGCTATGGCCATTGAACACCGGCACGCGCACGCAGGTGGAGACCACCTGAATGGAGTCGTCGCCGAGGATCTTGCGGGTTTCGCGGCCCAGCTTGACTTCTTCCGAGGTGTAGCCGGCCATGTCCTTGGATTCCGACCCGATCTGGGCAATGACGTTGAATGCGATTTGCACGGGATAGACCTCGCGGGGGATGGGTTCGCCAGCCGCCCAGGCGCGGACTTGGGCTTCCAGTTCGCGGATGGCCGCCGAGCCGGTGCCGGACACCGCCTGATAGGTGCAGCACACGATCCGCTTGATCCTGGCCGCGTTGTGCAGGGCATAAATGGCCATCAGCGCGGTGGATGTCGAGCAGTTCGGGTTGGCGATGAAGTTCTGGTGGTTCTGCAGCGTGGCGGCATTGATTTCCGGGATGCACAGCGGCACGCGGGGGTCCATGCGGTAGTCATCGCCATTATCAATGACGGTGCAGCCGATCTCCGCCGCGCCCCAGCCGAGGGTCTTGGATGCGCCCTTGGCGCCTTCCGTGCCCGCGAAAAAGGCAAAATCGAAGCCCTTGAACGATTCCGGCCCCGTGGCGACCTTCACCTCGACGGGGATGTCGTCAATCATTTCGGTGCGTTCGCGGGTGGCGAAAACCGTCAGCTTGCCGAGGGGGAAATTCCGCTGGCGCAGCAGGCGCACGATTTCCGTGCCGACCGCGCCAATACCGACCATGCTCACATTATATTTTTTCATGTTTATTTACTCCTGGTGTAGTGCCGTGCCCGGGATTCGTCCCTGCCGTTGGCCCTGCGCCTCTGTCTTGAGATACGCCATGCCGGGCGCTTTGTAAAATGGATTTCCGCCCCAGCGGTTCCTGTCTGCCGTTCGATGGGGTGCCGGTGGGTTACACGAGCGCGGCGATCAAATCGCCCACGGCTGCGGTTCCCAGGCCCATGCGGCCGGCCGCAAGCGACTTGATTTTGCCGCCGTTGAGCGCCGCCGTGACGGCGTGGTCCACTGCGGCTGCCGCCGCCGTTTCGCCGAGGGTGTCGAGCATCATGCCGCCGGCCGCAATCGCGGCCACCGGGTTAATGATGTCCTTGCCGGTGTACTTCGGCGCGCTGCCGCCCATGCACTCGAACATGGAGACGCCTTCCGGGTTGATGTTGCCGCCGGCGGCAACGCCCAAGCCGCCCTGCACAATGGCGGCGAGGTCGGTGATGATGTCGCCGAACAGGTTTTCGGTGACGACCACATCGTACCATTCCGGCTGTTTCACAAACCACATGGTGCAGGCATCCACATGATTATAGTCCTGCTTGATGTCGGGGAATTCGGCATCGCCCATTTCCTTGTGTGCGCGCACCCAGAGGTCGCCGCAATGGGTCAGGACGTTGCACTTGTGGACGAGGGTCAGCATTTTTTTGCGATTGCGCCGCCGGGCGTATTCATAGGCGTAGCGCAGGCAGCGGTCCACCACGGGGCGGCTATAGATCATGACCTGCGTGGCGACTTCGAGCGGGGTGCCGACCTGCACCGCGCCGCCCACGCCGGTATAAATGCCGCCGCTGTTTTCGCGCACCACGACAAAGTCCACATCCTTGGGCTCCTTGTCCTTCAGCGGGCAATCTTCCGTGCGGTAGAGTTTGACCGGGCGCAGGTTGATATATTGATCCAGCGCAAAGCGGGTCTTGAGCAGGATGCCCAC
>CAZNGD010000231.1:0-3798 GCA_964572295.1 uncultured Verrucomicrobiota bacterium | reverse complement strand
GCCGCCGCGCGCAAGGCTCCGCCGCAAACGAAGGCCAAGACAACCCCCAAGCCCAAGGCCAAAGCAAAAGTCCCGGCCAAGGCGAAAGCCAAGCCGGCCAAGGCCAAGCCCAAACCCCAAGCGAAAGCCAAAGGAAAAGCCAAAGCCAAACGGCCCGCGCGGCGCGCCTGATTCGCTGGGGCAGTCCGTTGACTCCCGCCACATACAATTTGTGGACCATCGGCTGCCAGATGAACGAGGCCGACGCCCTGCGCGCAGCCTCACTGCTCGAAGCCGCCGGCTACCGTCCCGTGCCCCAGGCCCAAGAGGCCTCGCTCCTGCTGCTCAACACCTGCGTCGTGCGGCAACAAGCGGAAGATAAAATCTATTCGCGCCTCACCTTCGTCACCGAACTCAAAAAACGCCATCCCGATTTGGTGGTCGTCCTGATGGGTTGCCTCGTCGGTAAAAACCCGCGCGAAATCCGGCGGCTACGCGAACAACTGCCCGCCGTGGATGTGTTCCTGCCGCCGTCGGATGTCACCCCGCTGCGCGCCTTTCTGCAAACGCGCGGCCTGACCGTGCCCACGACGGAACCCGACGAGGATTTGCCGCCGCCATTGCCGCCCTCGCTGGCCGGCCGCGCCATCGTGGCCCATGTGCCGGTGGTGCTGGGCTGTTCCCACGCCTGCACCTATTGCGTGATTCCCTACCGGCGCGGCGGCGAACGCTCCCGCCCCGCCGCCGCGATTTTGGCGGAGGTGGCCGAATTGGCGGCGCGCGGCGTGCGCGAGGTCATTCTGCTGGGGCAAATTGTGGATCGCTATGGGTTGGATCTCACGGGAGAAATCCGGCTGCCCGAGCTGCTGCGCCGGGTGGCGGCCGTGCCGGGGATCCGGCGCGGGCGCTTCCTCACCAGCCATCCGCAGTGGATCACGCCCGACCTCATCGCCACCGTCGCCGAAACCCCCGGCCTTTGCCCCTATTTCGAGATTCCGGTGCAAGCGGGCTCCGATGCCGTGCTGGGCGCCATGCGCCGGGGATACACCGTCGCGGAATACGAGGCGCTGGTGGCGCGCATCCGCGCCGCCATTCCGCATGCCGGACTCTCCACCGATGTCATTGTCGGCTTCCCCGGCGAAACCGCCGCCCAGTTCGAGGAAAGCATGGCGCTCATGCGCCGCATCAATCCCGACATGATCCGCATTGCCAAGTATTCGCCGCGCCCCCTGACCTACTCCGCGCGGCATCTTGCCGATGACGTTTCCGCCGACGAAAAAGAACGCCGCCGCAGCGTCATGGAAGCGCAACTGCGCGTCATGCTCACGGAAAAGAATGCGCCCTTGCGCGGACAAACCGTGGAGATTCTGGTGGAAAGCATCGAGGCCACCGGCCGCCTCTACGGGCGCACGCCGGACTACAAACCGGTGTTTGTGGAAAACGGAACCGCCCGCCCCGGCGAACTGCTCCGCGCGCGCATTGTGTGGGCCGGACCGTTTTCGCTGATCGCCACCGCAGCGGAGTGACCGGTCGGATTGCAGGGCTGGAACGGTCGCAGACCTTCCAGCCGTTCCCGGCGGGAAGGTTTCGTCCCCCCAACCCTTCCCACCCGGCCAAAGCCTTTAGTCTGGCTTGATCCGCGCCAACAGGCGGCCAAAACGGGGATCCTCCCGCAGCGAGATCAAGTCCTCGTCGCTCGCCAGCCAATCGGCATCGTCATAGCCCAGGGCAATGGCCTGTTCCAGCGCGGCAAACGCCTCAACGGGCTGCCCCGTCAACGCCAGACTGCACGCCAGATTATAGTGCGCCAACGGCGAGGCCGGCTCCATCTTGACCAGTTGGCGGTCCGCCGCCAACCCGTCGTCATAGCGGCCCATTTCGGTGTAGAGGCAGCCCAAACTCTCCACCACTTCCGGGTGCTCCGGCAGCCGCGCCCGCACCGCTTCCAAAAAGCGCAGCTCGATGCGGCGCGCGCGCTCGACCGCAGGCGGGGTTTTCTGGGGCGTGGATTTCGCCATGGCGCGGCTTACTGGCGCGCGTCTATGCGCACAAACTCCGTCTGTGGCGGGCCGACATAAATCTGCCGGGGCCGCATGATTTTCTGTTCGCCATCCGCGCGCATCTCCTGCCAATGCGCGATCCAGCCCGGCAGCCGCCCCAGCGCAAACAGCACCGTGAACATTTCCTTGGGGAACCCCATCATCCGGTAGGCCAGGCCGGTATAAAAATCCACGTTGGGATAGAGGTTGCGCGATTGGAAATAGTCATCCGCCAGCGCCCGCGCCTCCAGTTCCAGCGCCACCGCCACCAGCGGGTCGTTGATCTGGCGTTTGGCCGCCATCTCCATGCAGAGCTTTTTGGCCAGCCGCGCGCGCGGGTCATAGGACTTGTAAATCCGGTGCCCGAACCCCATCAGCCGGAACTTGCTCGCCCGGTCCTTGGCCTTGGCCAGCACCTGGTCAATGGTCAACCCATCGCGGTGGATGCCCTCCAGCATTTCAATCACGGCCTGATTGGCGCCGCCGTGCAGCGGGCCCCACAGCGCGCAAATCGCCGCCGAAATACAGGCATACAGATTCGCGCCGGTACTGCCCACCATCCGCACCGCCGTCGTCGAAGCATTCTGCTCGTGGTCGGAATGCAGAATCAGCAACTGATTCATCGCCGCCACATCGTAGGCATCCGCCTCATACGGCGACACCGGCGCGCGGAACATCATGTTCAAAAAGTTCTCGCAATAGCTGTACTTGTGCTGGGGATACACATACGGCTCCCCGATGGACTTCTTGTAGGAAAACGCCGCAATCGTGCGCAGCTTGGAAAGCAGGCGCGTCACGGTGATGTCAATTTCCTCCTGCCCGCTATCCAACCGCAACTCCGGATAGAAGCTCGACAGCGAAACCACCATGGCCGACAGCACCGCCATCGGGTGCGCCCCTTCGGGATAGTTCCCGAAAAAGCTGCGCATGTCCTCGTGCAGCATCGAATGAACATTCAGCAGGCCGGAAAACTTTTGCCGTTGGATTTCGGTCGGCAACTTGCCGTGAATCAGCAGATAGGCCACTTCAATAAACGAGCAGTTGGTGGCCAAATCCTCAATCGGGTAGCCGCGATGCAACAAAATCCCCCGCTCCCCGTCCACATACGTGATCGCGCTGCGGCAGACCGCGGTATTCACCGTCGCCGGGTCATACGCCATGCACCCCGTCTCCGCTTTCAGCCGACTCAAGTTCAGCGCACGCTCCCCCATCGTGCTGGTCAGCACCTCCAACTCCAGAGTCCGGCCGTCAATCGTCAACGTCGCATGCGGCTGCTGTGTCTTCTTGCTCATTGCTGGTGTCCCATTCCGTCATCTTGGCCCTAAAAAAACAAAAACACCACGTCGCGCAGGCGCGGCGAGGTGTTGTCCACGAGGCCGGCGGCAAGCCCCACAGGCCGCCGCCGCACCCGGTCACGCCTTGGTGACTTTGCCAGCCTTGATGCAACTGGCGCAAACCGTCATGGTCTTGACTGCGCTGCCCACCTTCGCCCGCAGCCGCTGCAAATTCGGCTTGAAACGGCGCTTCGTCACCGCCGTCGTATGCAAGCCGATGCCGCCCTTTTTCTTGGCCAAACCATGACGCACGATACGCGAGCCGCTCGACGGCCCTTTTCCACAAATCTCACAAATCGCTGACATTCTCTTCTCCTCGGTCAAAAGTGCGCGAACTATACCCGCCCCCTCCCATCCCACGCAAGTGAAAAAGCGCACCCCGCGCGCCGCATCGCATTGCCTCATAAAACATGACACCAAGGGTTCATCGCGGTGAGAGGAAGAAA
>CAZNGD010000230.1:0-3819 GCA_964572295.1 uncultured Verrucomicrobiota bacterium | reverse complement strand
GCCAACAGCCGCAGCAGCCAAACAGCCCCGGGCTCAACGAGCCCGGCTACAGAAAACCCTGAAATGCCATCTGGCTGTGGGCACGGCTACGGACTGCCCCCGCCCGTTCGCAGCCGGTAAACGCCAAGGGGCCGGTCACGCGGCACCACCACCCGCCCATCCGTCACGGAATAGGCATTTGTCGGCAACGGCTGGAAGTTCCACGCCTGGCCCACCAGATTGGTGGCCAGCTCCACGATGCCATCCCACGCCTGATAGGCCGGTTCAACGCCCCATTCCACGTGGGTTTCGCTGCTGGCGATGGACAGGATGGTCGCGGGTATCCATGCCGGATTATCACGGGACAAGCGACCGTGCGCGCCCACATACCACGGCACCGAATTGGAATCAGTGGAATCCGGCGTCACACTAAATTTCCCGTAGTAATTGGTCACCAGCCATAAGTCGTCATCCGTCAAGGCGCCGAGCACATAAGCATTCGTGTTGTAGGCAAAGGGCGTGATTTGCGCGGCAAGGCCCGGCCCGGTGAGCGCTTCGGACAGCCAGATTGCGCTGCTGCCCGCCGCGTAATAAATATCATTGGGTGGTGCCACGCGCGCGCCGCCGCCCAAGGTCAGCCAAGTATACTCATCGTTATTGTAATAGATGCCACTGCCCTTGGCCGCCGTATTGGAGGCCACCCAGGCGCTCCCGCTCATGTTCAAGCCAAAATCGCTGCCGTTGTAATGATAGATGCCGCCGCCTTCCGGCGCCGTATTGCCGACTATGTTGCCGCCGGAAAAAACAAACCGCCCCACATTGAAAACGCCCCCACCGGCCCCGTCCGCCCGGTTGTTTCCGATTGTCCCGCCGGTCATCTCCAGCAGGCCACCATAGCCGATGATATACCCTTCCTGGGTCCTTATCGCCGCCTGGTTGTAAATGGCCCCCCCCGCCACCGCCCAGTTTCCCGTAATGCTGCCCCCATATAACAAGAAGTCTCCTTGATTATTAAAGAATCCGGCGCCATAGGGGGCCGCATTATTCTCAATCCGCCCCCCATACATCCGCACAAGACCACCATAGTTATAGATGCCCCCTACGTCTTGACTCGACAGAGATTCCAGAACCACTCCCGGATGAAGATTCAGCTCCGCTAAATCCACGTAAAACATGTCAAACAAATGGGTGACCCCTTGTTCCCCGCCGCCATTGAACACCAGCTTGGGATCCGCGTCATCACCCGCGCCCGCGATGCCAAGGGTCAAGATCGTCGTCAAGCCTGACACCTCCACCATATCGTAAACACAATTCGTACTGGCCGTAATTGTGCGTTTCGTGCCGTCGCTCACGATGGAAATCACCCGATCGGATATCACCAGTGTCTCAGGCAAAACATGATCGGCAATCATCACCAGCGTGTCGCCGTTGGCTGCGGCGGCCACCCCCGCCGCCAAGGTCGGATAGCATATGCCACTCATCGCATTACTGACCACATCCGCCGCGCCAACCGGGCCCGCCAGCAAGAGTCCCACGCCCATATATTTGAACAACTGTTTCATAAACCCCAGTCTACCATCACTGCGCTTGAACACCAGTACCAACGTAACCCCGTGCGGGCGCGTTTTCCCCGGTCACTCCCGCCAGGGGCGACCCGCTTGATATTCAGCCAGTTGTGCCTGGAGCCGGTTGATCGCCGACATGTTGCCTGCTGCGGTGGCCAAAGCCAAGGCCTGCTTTGCGGCGGCTTGCGCACCGGTAAAATCGTCGGCGTTGGCGCGGGCGGCGGCCAGGGTGCCCCAGACTGCGGCGATGTTCCGGCCGCCATTTTCAATGGCCTGTTGTGCCCAAACCACGGCGGCGGCCGGCCACTCCTCCATGCGCACGTGACGCAGGCCATCCGGTTTGGCGGTGGCCACCAGCCAGGCCATATTGTTCAGCGCCATGCCATCCTGCGGCATTCGCCGCGCGTAGGCGGCAAAGCATTCAAACGCATAGCCGCGGGCCCCGCCCTGCCAACGCTCCATAAAACGCCGTAGCATCTGCGCGCGCCAAAGTTCCGCCGGGCCGAGGCCGATTTCCTGAGCGAAAGCGCCGGCCTCTTCATCCCGGCCTGCCACCCAATATCCATACAACAGTTCGGCCACCACGTTGATCCGGGTGCGCTCATCCCAGCGGCCATGCGACTCTTCGTAGGATCGCCGTAACGCCTCCAACCGACCCGTTACCCGCAAGTAAATCGCGGCGGTATCCCGCCACGAGCCCAGCAACAACTTGTCATTCGTGCGGGTTTCCAACCAGGCCCAAAAAACGGGATCGTCGCGCGAACCGCCGGTCAGGCTCTCGATCGCCTCGATACTCTTTTCCACATCCCCCAGCATCGCGGCGCTCCACCAAGCATGGTGGATGTCGGCAATCATATTTCTGGGATGCTGGGCGCGGAAGTCGTCCAAGTAGGCTTGCCAATCGGCATAGCGGCCGACCTCATAGTAGGCTTTCGCTAAATTGTCGAAACCATGCACGGACTGCGGATTCCCTTGCAGCACGCGCGGGAATAAGGTCAGGTTGTTCCGCCAAAATGGCAGCAAATACAGCGTCATTCCGGCATACGCAGCCAGCACCAGAACCAACCCGGCCACCGCCCACGGGCGCGCGGTACGCCATCTTGAGCAACCGTGGGCCGCGGCCAGACCCACCGCCAAAGCCAACCCCATGTGGGGAACATACATGAAACGCGCGGCCAGCTTTTCCGCGCCAGCCCACACCCAGCCGCTGAGTGGAAATAGCGCGCCCACAAACCAAACCCAGCCCCACAAAGCCCACGGGGCGGCCTTGCGGCAGCGCCACAGCGCCCAAGTCAGGCCGCCGAATATGCCACAGGATAGCACCAGCCCAGACCACCGAAAATCCAGATTTCCGAGCAGGACGGACAGGCCGGTGGGCCAAATCGTTTTCTGGAGGTAGAAAAGGTAATGCTGCGGAATCATCCGGGCCCGCTCAAGGAAGGATGATTCCAGCAAGGCCCCGTCCTGCCGATGCAACCATACCGGCACCACCGCCAAAGCAAGGGCCAAGCCCCAAAAAGCCCATTTTTCCAGACCCAACCGCCAGCCATCCCGCCAGATGCGGTCCCACGAAGTGCGCTGCAAGGGCCAAATATCCAGCAACATCAACAGCGCCGGCATCACAATCAGGATTTGCTTCGTCGCCCCGCCCAGCGCCATGAACAGCCAAGCCAGCCAGAGCCCTCCCCGCCATTGACTGCGGTGCGCCTCCACATACGCGCCCAACCCCAGCAGAAGGAGCAGGCCGCTCAATACGTCTTTGCGCTCCACCGCCCACGCCACGCTTTCCACCCGCGTGGGATGCAACATCCAGAGCAGCGCCGCAGCCATCGCCACACCCGCGCGGCCCGTCCAACGGGCGAATAACACGAACAGCAGCCCCGCATTCAAGGCCAACAACATCACATTGACCAAATGAAAGCCCCATGGCTCCAAACCAAACATTTCCACATCCACCATGAAACTCAGCCAGAGCAACGGCGCCCAATACGACTCGTGATCCTGCGTCCAAGTTTGGCGGATGCCTTCCCAGGTCATCCCCTGATTCACCATGGGGTTGGTCGTGATGTACTGGTGGTCATCCAGCAGAATAAAACCATGCCCGATGGTGATAGCATACAGCCCAAAGGCCAGCGCCATGATGAGCAGTGACCAACCGGCAAGGTGAATGCGCTGTCGGTTCATTTTTTCCAATCCACCAGAGATTGTTTGGAAAGCCGTTCCGCCCGGGTATCCGGTTCGCGCCAAGGGCGCTCATCCCGATAGGTGGCCTCAT
>CAZNGD010000229.1:0-3824 GCA_964572295.1 uncultured Verrucomicrobiota bacterium | reverse complement strand
CCCGGCGTGCGAGGTGGTGCTGCGCGGCAAATATCCGGACTATTTCCGGCGCCATCCCGCGCTGTGGCGGGGCGCGGCCCATGACGGCGGCCCGATCCAGGTGGCCATGTCCGAATCCGGCGCGGTGATTTCCGGCCGCAACGCCACCGCCGCCGAAGTCGCCCGGCTCGGCAATCAACGCCAAGCGGTCAGCAAGGTGAATGAAGATGTTCTCGGCCGCAACGGCCGCGCCTATGTGGCGCAAACCGGCGGCAAATGGCAGTTCACGGACAAAGGCCGCCAGTGGGCCAATATCTTATTTTATTAAATGAAAACTCATCGGGCCGCCGAGGCCCTTTTGACATTTGACAATCCGGCTTCTTTGGCACAGAATGCCGGCACAATCCTTGGAGGACTTTATGGCTAAATTGTTGAAGCCGCTGGTTGTTATCGTTTTGCTGTTGAGCATTGCCGCTTTGTGTATTCAGGGCTTTGCGCTTTTTCCGAAGCGCACCCTCATCAAGGAGCGCACCCAAAAACTGGAAGGCGGCGTTGACCGCCTGGTTTCCACGCTCAAGAGCGCGTTGCCGGAAGAAACCCAGCGCGCGGTTCCCTTCCAGCGCGGCAATCTCCTGATTGGCACGGTGGCGGACCTGCCCCGGCTCGATGGCGAAGTCAACAAGGCCGTGCAAGTGGCCAATGCCGTGCTGCAGGGCTGGAATGATACCAAGCAGGATTTGGAAAATACCCGCCAAGACCTGGAAAACACCCGCGCCGAACTCGCCGACACCCGCAATCAGTTGGATGATGCCCGGACGCAGATTGTGCAGCTCAACGACACCATCCGCGCCAAGGATCAGGAACTGCAAGAGAAGAGCGATGTCATCGCCAGCCTCGAAGACGAGAAGGCGACGCTCACCAGTCAAGTGGCTGACTTGGAAAACCAGGTGGCCAGCCTGCAGGATCAGGTGGCCGAACTGGAAGAAGACAAGGCCCTGCTCGAAACCCAGCTCGAAAAGTGCGACAAGGAACTGCATAAGGAAATCACGATGAAGCCCGGCACCTCCGGCACCATCGTCTATGCCAACGCCGACTGGAATTTCGTGGTGATTGATATCGGGACCGGCGATGGTGTGCAACCGACCGCCGAAATGATCATCCATCGCGGCGACAACATGATCGGCAAGATCCGGATCAGCGCGGTGCGTGACAACGTGGCCATTGCCGAAGTGATGAGCGAGTACCAAACGGCTAACGTGAAGGAGGGCGACCGTGTTCTCTTCTAATGGCTTATCGGCAATGACCCTGATTGCCTTCCTGCTGCTGGTGGCGGTGATCGGCCTGCAAGTGGCTGAAATCCAGTATTACGCCGCCATCCCGTCGCTGTGGCCGTGAGGCCAACCGGCCTGTGGCTGACGCTGCTGCTCCTGGCCCTGCTGGCCTGGAGCGGCGCGGGCTGCGCCACGCCGCACGACGAATCGGATCTGCCGTGGAACATGCCCCAGTCGTGGGAAAGCGCCCCCAGCCTGCCCTTCGGCGCCATGGGCGGTTATTGAGCCGGCTCGCCGGTTACAGCGGAAAATCCGCGCCGTAGGGCAAGGGCACGTTGTGCCGGATGGATAGCTCCCGGATTTCCCGAATCGTATCCGCGCGGCCAGTGGCGATGTGATCGTTGATCAGCTTGTAGATTTTTTGGGCCACCCATTCGCGGCGTAATCCTTCGCCGCCGTCTTCGGCATCCGCCAAATCCAGTGCAAACACGATGTCGCGCTGCTGGCCACTGGCTTCGCCAATGATCTGCAGCACGGCGGACGGTTGTTGGGCCGGGCAGCGGCCCACCAGCCGCAGCGGTCGATCCAGATACAGGTGCGTCAGCGTGGCGGGATACACCTCGGCGCTGGAGTCACCGGCAAAACGATAGGCCAAGTCAGCCAAAACCGGACGCGACAACTCGCGCGCGGCCCGTTTGACCGTGGCGGGAATTTGTTCGCGCAGGGGCATGATCCATGAATCGCCGCGATTGTTGTGGCCCAACAAATCCAGCAGGAACGTGTTGACCCGGTCGCCCGCGCCCACGGTAAAGACCGAAATCTCGCCCTTATTCGCCCGGCTGAAGCGCGCGATGATGTCGGAGCTGTCCACCGTCCCGAGCGTGGGCCGGCCATCGGTCATCAACACCACAATCATGGGCCGCCCGGCCTGCCGTGGCAGTTTCACCACTTCCTGCAAGGGCAAAAATAAATCCGTTTGGCCGCGCGCGCGCATCTGGTCGGTGAACCGCATGGCGGCGGCCAAAGATTCGCTGGTGACCGGTTGCCAATCCGGGAAGCAAAGCGTCGGTGAATCGCTGTAGCGCATCACGTTGACCCGGTCCGCCGTCGTCAATGAGCCCAAATACGATTCGATGCCATCCTTGAAGAAATCCAGCTTGGTGCGGGTCATGCTTTCGGAGCAATCCTGCACGAGGAGGATGTCTTTGGGCATAACGGGCAAGGCGGCCACTCCCGCCCGGGCGATGGCGAGCTCGAAATACAACGCGTCTTCATCGGAAGCCTTGAAGGTGGTGACGGTCACTTCCAGCAGTTGCTCAATCGGCTGGATATCGGTGATATCGGCCGCTTTTTCATCCAGCACCCGTCCCTGCTCGCGCAGGCGATCCGCTTCGGTGCTGGCGCCAGCCTGGGCGGCGCTAATCATGTCCAAGGCTCCCGGTGTGGCCTGGCTCAACACGGCCAACGGTTGCACCGAGCTGTCACCGCGCCCTTGGGTCGCGGCCGCGGCCGCCGCGATGGCCTCCGCAGTGGCGGGCAACGTGATATCCGGGGCGGTGGCCACGCGCTCCACAGCCGGCAGGGTATGACGCGGCAATGCCGCGAGTTCATCGGCGGCCACCCGCTGCTCGATGTGCAGAATATCCTGCCGGAAATCCAGCGTGCTGCGCGCGGCGGGTGGCGCGGGCGGCGGCGGAATGGCTTCGCTGATCGGCGGCGCTTCCAGCGCCACGCCTTCGGCCATGGACTGCAATTCCTCCAGCAGGGTCTGTTGCTGCGACTCAATCGCCGTAAAGTTGTCCGGGTTTTCCGGGTGGAACTTGGGCGGCTGCATCGTGGTCGGCAGTTCCGGCAGGGCGCGCACCTCACCCAACACCAGCGGGTGCGGTTTCAGCTTGTCCGGCCAATCCGCCGGCCATCCCAGGGAGATGGCCGGGAACTCGACCAGCAACACGGCGTGCAGCGCCAAGGAGACGGCCAACGCGGCCGCGAACAACGCCGCCTGCACGAGCGGCTGGCGTGATTCGCGGCGACTGACGGGCTGGAGACTCAAGGACGACATGCCCTACCCTTGCAAGGTCATGAGGAATTCCAAATTTGTTTTGGTTTTCTTCAAGCGACCAATCAGCAGCTCCATGGCTTCGACGGCCGGGACGCCGTTGAGCGCCTTGCGCAGAATCCACACGCGGCTGAGCTCGTCGGGGTGCATCAACAGCTCTTCCTTGCGGGTGCCGGACTTTTCGATGTTGATGGCCGGGAAGATTCGCTTGTCCACCAGGAAGCGGTCCAAGCCAATCTCCATGTTCCCCGTGCCCTTGAATTCTTCAAAGATCACTTCATCCATGCGGCTGCCCGTATCCACCAGCGCGGTGGCAATAATGGTGAGGCTGCCGCCGTGTTCAATGTTACGCGCCGCCCCGAAGAACCGTTTGGGCTTATGCAGGGCGTTGGCATCCACGCCGCCCGACAGAATCTTGCCGCTATGCGGTTGCAGGGTGTTGTAGGCGCGCGCCAAGCGGGTGATGGAGTCGAGCAAAATGACCACATGCTTGCCGGCTTCCACCAGATCGGAAG